>CAYXCE010000135.1:0-2330 GCA_964463395.1 uncultured Pseudothermotoga sp. | reverse complement strand
CCGTTTGGCTGGCCTTGCTATTTTTGAAGAGATCTTTCAATGAACCATGATCACGGTACCTTCACGTCTCGGATCCGCTCCACCGTAAACCTTTCCAGTTTCGTGATCGATCAGTATGCATTGGACACTGCCTATGACGGTTGGGTTTGCTTGCATCTTGTGCCCCCTCAGTTCGAGCTCTTTTCTCACATGGTCAGGTATACCCTGTTCCCAGCGGACCGTTGGATAGGAAGAGCTGAAGATGCGCGGGGCGTTTATCGCGGATTGAACATCCATTCCATGATCGACGATGTTCATGATCACCTGCATGACGCTCGTTATGATCGTAGAACCACCCGGTGAGCCGGCGGTGAACCAGGGCTTTCCATCTTTGAAGACGATCGTCGGTGTCATGCTGCTCCTTGGGCGTTTTCCAGGTTCGACTTGGTTCGCGCCGCCAGGTGTGAAATCGAAGTCTGTCATCTCGTTGTTCAGGAAGAATCCATAACCTGGCACCACGACACCGGAACCGAATACGTCTTCGATCGTTGTGGTGTAGACGACGAGGTTGCCCCACTTGTCACGCACTGTGAAGTGTGTCGTTTGAGAGTTCGGGTTTTCTTCACACCAGAAGGGTTTGACGTAGCACGTCTGGTCAGTTGTTTCGTACTTCCACGGGTCACCCGCCGTCACGTTCGGATTGGCTTTCTGAAAGTCTATGAGGGCTCTTCTCTCTTCGATGTAAGCTGGGTGCAAATACCCTGTGTATGGGATCTTCACGAAATCTCCATCGGCCAAGTACTTTCCACGGTCTGCGTAGGCCAAGTGCATCGCTTCGATCATCAGATGGAGCGTTTGGGTGGTGTTGTGGCCCAGCGCCTTGATGTCGTAAGCTTCCAAGATCTTGAGCATCTGGAGCAAGGTCAAACCACCGGAGCTCGGAGGTGGCATGGAGACGATCTGGTATCCACGGTACGTGCCGACTATCGGTTGGCGGAACTTCACATCGTAGTTCTTCAGATCTTCCAGAGTCATCGTTCCACCGCGTTCTTGTACGGCCTTGACGATCGCTTCGGCGATCTCACCTTCGTAGAAAACTTCTGGACCTTTGTCCCTTATCAATCGGAACGTCTTGGCGAGGTCCGGCTGTACCAGCAGGGCACCTTCGGGCAGTGGTTGACCGTTGGGTGCGAAGATCTTTTTCGCCTCCTCGTTGAATTTGTACATGTTCGGCTGGATGTAATCGGCCAAGACTTTGTTCACCCTCACACCTTTCTCGGCGAGCTCGATGGCCGGGTCGATGAGTTCGGCGAACGGTTTGGTACCGTAAAGTTTGTGCGCGGTCGTTAAGCCTTTCAATGTACCTGGTATACCTATGGCGTGTCCGGTCACGATCGCTTCCGTGAAAGACATCGGTTTTCCTTCAGGGTTCAAAAACATCGTGGGTTTGGCACCAGCGGGAGCTTGTTCTCTACAGTCGATGATCACCACTTCGTTCTTGTCCGCCAGATAGATCATCATGAAACCACCGCCACCGATGCCGGACATCATCGGTTCGACCACGTTCAGGGCGAACTGTACGGCGATGGCCGCATCGATCGCATTCCCACCCTGCTGGAGAATGCGCGCTCCAACCAACGAGGCGAGCGGATGCGCAGTTGAAACTACACCTTGAAACGGTTGATCCTGTGTTGCAAAGATCAGCTGAGCGATCAACGTGAGGAGCACCAGAACCACGACGCGTGCCACAGAAAACCTCTTCATGGTGTTTTCCCCCCTTTCGAGAAAGATTATACTACTTCAAAATTGTTTAAACAAAAGATCCAAAAGCGACAATTCATCTCAACAACCAGACGTTTCCGATGTGGACTCTTTTCAACCCAGCGGAAGTGGCTGCATCGAAAGCTTTCTTCATCTGTTCTTTACTCGTGGTAGGTACATCGTGCATGAGGTGTTGCGGTGCGAACGCCAAAAGAACGTAGGGCGTGTTCTCATCGATCTGGGCGAGGAAGTGAGCGATCTTTCCAACTTCGACCTCGTCCACATAATGTGGAACCACCAGCGTGCTCACCACAAGCAAAGGAGGATCTTTCCTGTCGTTCAAAGAAGAGACGATTCTGACATTTTTCTTCAACCTCTCCACGGCCCTCTCACCGTCCACGCCGGTGAGAGCCTCGTAAACCGACGGTGTGAAAGCTTTCCAGTCTATCTTGACGATGCCCCCAGATTTCAAACTGATCAAGGCCATCTGTTCGGCCATCGTTTCACCCATGAGCCCGTTGGTTTCCCAACAGATCCTCTTGCTCATCTTTTTGGAGGCGTTCAGCAAGAGAGGTGACCAAGGTATGGGA
>CAYXCE010000134.1:0-4614 GCA_964463395.1 uncultured Pseudothermotoga sp. | reverse complement strand
GAATGATTTTCCAGCTTCGCACCTCTTCATAGCTTTTCCCTTTCAATCGGTTCAACGCGTTCTCGATATCCGAAACGTTAAGAACAGAACGATCCAAAAGCTTCAGGTCCCACTTTCCCAGCTTCATCGCTGCGATGGCGACGAACGAACCACCTACACCCACAGGATCTTTGATGGTGGGAAGCTTCTTTTCAACGTATTTCACCGCTTCGTCGAACTGCTCCATTCGGGGGAGGGAAAGATCGAACAGACTGTTCAAAACGTGCGTTCCGATGGGTAAGCTTTTGAACCAATCTTTCGTCACGATCTCCAAACTGCCCCCGCCGAGATCGAGCACCGTGATGTTTTTTTGAAAAGTTGGATCGACGCTCATGTACGTGAAGAACGCTTCTTCTTCTTCCGAAAGAATTTCTCCGTTCAAATCGAAGCTTTTGACGATCCTTTCGAACAAGGCGGGTCTTTCCCTGAAGACGGCCGTGCCGAACGCGTACACGTTCGCCCCAGTGATTTTCTTCTTGATCTGTGAGATCGCTTCGCTCGCTACTTTGAAGGCCTCTTCTTCGTTTAGAATCGATTTCAAACCGACTTCGTAGACTTCCTCCAAGATCACTTCGCCATCCTTCTGGACGAGCAGTATGAAAGAGTTGGATCCAAGATCGAGCACGGCCACCATCGGTTTCACCTCGAGCTCAACGGAGTTCTTTCAAGAGCGATTCGAGCAGTTCTATCACGTTGGATCTGTCTTTGTATTGTTTCGGTAATCGGTAAACGAAATCTTCGGCGTAGCAGTAGAACGCGTTCGTCATGTCGGGTTGGTTGATCGCGAACAGGCGAATGGGTGAATCTTTCTTGAAAACGATCACGCCGGTTTGATCTTTCACAGACACGTGCACGTTGCTGGTGATACTCTTTTGAGACAGATAGAATCGATAATTTTCATATTTTTTGATGAATTCCAACGTGTGGGCGAGGTGCTCTGCGTATTCGTCCGGTTCGTAGTGGATCTCGAGGCCAGATTCTGGAAGCTCCACGAGCATCTTTTTCGATTTCACTCTCTCTGGGTCTGGAACGGTGCACACGTGAATTTGAGGGTGCGATTTGAGGTTGCTTTCAAAGAAGGTCGATCTTCTGCGCCAATGAGAGATCATTCGTTCTTGTTCGATGTCGTTCCGCTTCAAGATCTTTTCGATGACGGATTCGGGCATCGTGACGAGGGGCAGTCCATCGCTGATCAAATACGCGGTTGCGCTCTGTTCTTCGAACTCTTCGAGCAGTGAAAACATCTCTTCAGTACCTATCTGAGGAATCCTCATCAAGGGACGACAGGTGTTCAAAAACCTTTCGTATTCAGAGGTTAAAAGATCGACTATCTGTGGCTCGGTGAACAGGAAACTTGGGGCTTCCCTCTGGCTCTCTTCGAAACTCGTGGACACGAAGGCTGCCAATCTCGGTATGACGAACAACGTCCTTCTGAAATAGTGCTCCCTATACCTCGGATTGTAATATGGTGACACAGAACCAGTCATGTAGAGTGGCATCCAGAATTCTATCGCCGCCATCATCTCGGAGATGTCCCTGCTCACCGTGTGCACCATTTTGACTTTCCAGCCGTGTTTTGCGAGCGAAATCATCGTTCCGGCGAGTTGTAGCATGTACGATCTGTCTTCCGTGAACCAGCCGATGTGCTCATCGCTGTAGAGTAAGAGCGTGCCCGATGTTTCGTGCCTCGCAGCGAGTGAGAGGAACTTCATCACGCCCTTCCTTTTGCCCTCGATCGAGTAGAAAGCTTCACAATTGATCTTTTGACCTGCAAGAGTCGGCTCGATCCTCTCGAACATCTGGGGTGTTTTGAACATGCCTATCTTGTTCAAGAAACTGTCGACGAGTCTGTTGCTCGAGGTGAGGGGTTCAGAGAGCCAGTTTTTCACCAGCTGTGCGAGCTCGGTTTCAGAGATTTCTTCCTTCTTGATGCCCATCAGATCGCAGATGGTCCTTTTTTGAAAATCCAGCCTCGCACGCTGAGCGATGTAAAAAGCCAGCCCATCTAAATGTTCGCTATCTTTCGATGGCACGCGCGTTCCTGTACGCCAGCGACTGATCAGGGATGGATCGATCGACAAGACCTTGGCGAGCGTTTTGTTCGATATCTCAAGAAGGTTCATCAACAAGCTCAATCTTCGAGCGAAGTCCATAGAGATCTCTCCTCGAAATTAGTTTACAACGAAGTCCTGCCAATGTCATGGAGAATGACAAAAAATTGTCAATGACAAAAGTGATTCGGAGTGTTCCTTTTGGCCGTTTCATTTTAAACTGCTGGTGAGGTGGCCGTATGCCGAGGAAAGAAGAACCATCGTTCTACGTTATTCTGCGAAAGAGTTTCTTCAAAAACGAACTGTTCAGGATGCGTCTTTCAAGCGGTGAGATCATTTTCAATTGTCTTCAAGGCGAGAAAGAGAGCTTCACGGTGCCTTTCAGCAAAATCTCACGCATCGTGGTCTACGAAGGTCCAGCTCGAGAAATCGAGATCTGCACGAAAGACGAAGTGATCTTCGGAAATTTCAAATCTACGGTGACTCTGAACAGGGCCATAAAAATTTTTGAATCGTTCTTCGGTGGGAAATTCTCACACGTTCGTTCTTAGGAGGTGGATGAGGTGCAGAACTTGGTGGGTTTTTCGGACAAGATAAACGATGAAGCTTACGAGAAGTTCAGAAAGAGATCGGGAAAGATGTCCGTCGTTTTCTACGGCATAGTCGCCATTGTGGCCGTGGTGGGTTCAGTCGCATATGGTTATTTCTCGAATCGAGTGAGGCTTTTAGATTCGCTCTTCTACGGTCTGGGTATAGCAGCCATCTTCGTGGCTTTCGCGGCCATCAACTGGCTGAAGAAAAAGACGGACAGCACTTGGGACGGTGAGGTGATCGACAAAAAGATAGAGAGAAAGACCGAAGTGAAAAGAACAAAGAATCGAACCACGAGACACCATTACGATCTGTACGTTCTGAAGGTTCGCCGAGAAGATGGAAAGATCTTCACTCACAGCTTTCGTGACGTTTCAACCGTGTACGATTACTACAGCGTGGGCGACAAGGTCAGACACCACAAAGGCTTTCTATTTTACGAAAAGTACGACAAATCCAAAAATTCTCAGATACTCTGTGTAGCGTGCGGGACCTTCAACGACATGAAGAACGATTTCTGTAGAAGATGCAAAGTTCCCCTGTTGAAGTAGGTGAACTGTATGCAGAAGAGAACGACTGTAGGAAGCCTCCTTCCCATGATGTTCAACCCTTCAGCTTTCATCGAGAACTATCTGCAGAACGCGAGCTTCGTGTTCGCGCTCTTGATTTCTGGCTCGGCCTTCGGTCTGTTCTTCCTCCAAACGGGTTTGGATCTGTACAGGACCGGGCAGAAAAATTTGCAGTTCGTCTACACGATCGCTGGGATCGGTTTTCTGTACGGTGCTCTCGTGATCCCGTTCTTCGGTGTTCTGCTCTGGTCGTTTCTCAAGATCGCACGCTCGAAGAGTTCTTTCAAGCAGGTTCTCACGGCAGTGTGTCTTTCCTACAGCGGACTGCTTTTCTATTCGATCTTTGGAATCGTTTTTTCGTTGTTTTTGAACTGGAGAACTTCGATAGCTTTCGGAGTGACGGGGGCGGTGTGGTCCATAGGTGCAACGATCGCGACGATAAGAAAGCTCAGCAAGAACACGGCACTCTCGATATTCCTCGCGATCGTTTTTGGGAGCGCGGTTCTTTTCAGCTGGTACTATCTTGGAAACATCTGAGGGGGGATGGACGTTGAAAAAGATCATCGCCGCTCTCTTCGTTTCGATCTGTGCGCTCTCTTTCGCGGCGCAAGTTTATGAAAAGATCGTTTTCAAGAGTGGAAACTGGCTGGTAGATCAGCAGGAAGTCGAAGGAAAACAGATCTTCCTGGTCAGATACGAAGGGAGTTTGAAGCTTTTTCAAGACTTGCTCCCGGCTCGTTCGCGACAGACCATCAGGTTCGATATAGATTCAGACACCATCTTGAGATCCATATATTTCGTGTGTGAACCTGCCAAGGACCAGAAGATCTACATAGAGTCTCAAGAAAGAGTCTTTGGTCCGTACCAAGCTTCGAGGATCGAGACGGGCGAGTACGTCTTCGAACCGAGTTCGGAGATACTTCTGAAGAAAGGTAGTTACAGCCTGAAATTTTCAGATCCGTCCATCTTGGTGCAAGATCCACTCACAGGGCCTGCGGTCCTGGTGATCGGTGTCGATGCGGAGCTGTTCAAGTCAAATCTGAAGAAAGAAGCACAGACCGATTCGACGAAGCATTCTGTGTCTGGAACAAGTTCACTCTTCGAAAACGAACCTGCCCAGAAACTCGCCTCGACATCGCAGGTTCAAAGAAAACCCATCCAGTTCACGCTCGATCAGAGCACCTTCTTGGAAGAGATCGCCATAGATCTGTTGATGGAGCCGAAGGATTTTCCAAAGACCCACATTGTTATCTACGATAAAAACAA
Source organism: uncultured Pseudothermotoga sp. (assembly GCA_964463395.1). Lineage (GTDB taxonomy): Bacteria > Thermotogota > Thermotogae > Thermotogales > DSM-5069 > Pseudothermotoga_A. The sequence goes on along the minus strand of CAYXCE010000134.1, from coordinate 98 downwards.
CAAACCTCATGGGCCTTACTACGCGAAAGAGCTCGACGAGGCGCACGGCATAATATTCTTCGCTCCCTTGATCGTTTTGGAAGCTGGTACGTACACGG
>CAYXCE010000133.1:0-4618 GCA_964463395.1 uncultured Pseudothermotoga sp. | reverse complement strand
CAACGCTTTCTTTCTCTCTTCCACCGAGAGGAGCAGACCCTCCCCAGTGGTACCGAGCGCAAAGATACCGTTCACACCTTTTTCTATCAGAAAATCTACATAATCCTTGATGATTTCAAATTCGATCTTTGAACCATCCTCACTCATCGGTGTGAGAGCCGCAACCGTCACCCCAAAAAGCCTCTTCATATTTCTTCCTCCTTCACAGTTTCCCGAGTTTTCTGAGCACAGACTTGAGCTTTTCTAATTCATTCGGCGTGGCCGGTTTCAATGGATATCTGGGCATCGAAACTGGCAGGCCTGAAACCAACTCAAAAGCAGCTTTGACGAGCGGCGTTGGATTGATTCTGCCTTCACCCCTGAAAGCAACGAAAAGTTCGTACATGCTCAAAAATGTTTGCCTCGCCTCGTCTATCTCATACCTCAAGAAACAATCGATAGTTTTCCTCATTAAGTCACCCACGACGTGCGAACCTCCACTAACGACACCAACACCACCTTGCAGAAGTACTTGAAGAACCATCGTATCATCGCCAGAGTAAACTGGTATCTCACCTTTAGTCGCCAAAATATAATCAGTGGCTTGAAGCGGATTCAGTGCTGCTTCGTCTTTGATAGCAAAGATGTTCTCTATTTCGGCCAATTTTCCGAGCGTTTCTGGTGAAACATTAACACCGGTGAACAGAGGAATGTTGTAAACCATCACAGGCAAACCAGTATTTCGCGCAATCAATCTATAATGCTCAAAAATACCATCTTGATCTGGCCTACAATAATAAGGCGTCACCACCATGACCGCATCGTAACCGATTTTCTCGGCTTCCCTCACGTATTCAATAACTTCCACAGTGGAGACAGCGCCGGCGCCTGCGATCAACGGGATTTCATCACCGAGTTCTTCTTTCACTTCAACAAAAAGTTTCACTCGTTCCTCTTTCGTCAATGAATGAAACTCTCCTGTGGTACCAGCGACAATTATCGAGTCACAAAGTCGATTATCCTTCAGATATCTTGCCACTTTCCTTGCTGTTTGATAATCAACAGATTGATCTTCCCTATTGAACGGTGTGATCATGGGAACCAAGACGCGACCAAATTTACTGAAATCTCTCACTTTGATTTCACCCCTTGTAACCGAACAATCTCGGTAAGAAGAGTACCAAATCGGGGAAATATGTTACTACGATCAACGCTAAAATTTCTGCCGGTATCCAGAATTTCAACATTTCCTTGAAAACATCTTTCACCGGAGTGCCGCTAATGGCACTGGTAATGAAAGCCGTTTGTGCGTAGGGAGGCGTGTCGAGACCTATCATGATATTGAAAACGCTCACAACACCAAAATGCACCAGATCGATTCCTGCAGCCTTCACCACAGGGAGCAGCAGTGGGATCACGACGAGTATGGTCACGGAAGCATCGATAAACATACCCAAGATGAAATACAAGACGTTGGTCGCTGCAAGGAGCAACAATGGTTTTGACGCGAGGCCCGCATTAACTAGTGACTCGGTGATTTTTATGGCAAGCTTCTCTCGCGTGACCACGTAGCTGACCAACTGGGCCGCTGCAACCATGATGCTGACATAACCGATGTCTTCAGCTGTTTTGATCAAGATCTTGTAAAGCTTCTTCCAACCTAACGTGCGGTAAATGAAAACACTCGTCACTATCGCATATGCGACAACTATTGCTGCCGCTTCTGTGGGGGTGAACGCCCCACCGTACATCCCCAGTAACAGTATCACTGGAGCCAACATCGCTGGAAGAGCCATGAAAAACGATCTAGCAAGTTGTGAAAATGGAACTTTACCTTCTACCGGATAATTCCTTGCTCTTGAAAGAATGTAAACTAAGGCCATTTCAAAGCCTGCGAGTACAATCCCTGGAATGAATCCCGCCAGGAAAAGATAACCCAACGAGGCTCCAGAAATCATTGAATAGAGAACCATAGGAATGCTCGGAGGAATGATGGGACCTATCGTGGCCGAAGCTGCTGTGACCGCACAAGAAAATGGACCGTCATAACCAGCATCCATCATAGCTTTGATCTCTATTTTTCCAAGTCCAGCAACGTCTGCAAGCTGTGAACCTGTCATACCCGCGAAGATGACACTCGCAACAACGTTCGCATAGCCCAAAGAACCTCTAACGCGACCGAAGGCTTTCCTCACGAAATCGAACAATCTGTTCGTGATCTCTGTGTCGTTCATGATGTTGGCAGCGAGTATGAAAAGTGGCACGGCTATGAGCACTGTTTGGTTCGAAAGTCCTATCACCATCATATCTAGTACATTTGCGAGGCTGAGTCCCTTGATCATGAGGTACACAATCCCCGCGGCGAGCATGCCGAAGGCAATGGGATAACCCAAAGCGAAACTGACTGCAAAAATGATAAGGAATATCGTCAACGCCATGGTCTTTCCTCCAGCTTGAAGGGTTTGTTGAAGATGAGTTCTCTCAAATTTAGGATGATGAAACGGAAATTATCGGCGATCATCAACAGCATAGCGATTGGTAGACACAGTGTTAAATAAGTCCAAGGTATACCGAGTACTTCGGATTTTATGATCCTGTACCACAAGGCTTGTGACACTATTGGCCTGAGAGAAATTATTAAAAGTAAACTGAAGAAAGCGTCGAAGAAGATATCTATAACGATCTGAACCTTCCTAGGAAGTTTGTTGTACAATATGTCGAACCTTATGTTATTTTTGTATCTGTTGGCCAGTGCAGCACCGAGCAGCACGCTCCATACAAAACTGTAAGAGGATATCTCGAAAGCCTCAGGTGATGGATGACGAAAAACGTACCGTAAAAGTACTTGCATGAACATACTGGAGAAAAGAATCAAAACACACACCGCTGGCAGGTGTATCTGAGTTAAATTCTTGATCTTCTTGAGAACGTTCACACTCACCACCTTCGTGAAAAACCGCTGGGCAAACTGCCCAGCGGCGAGGGTTCACATGTTTTGGATCTTTTCATACATACCTGGACCCCAGGCTTTGTCGAACTCAGGCTGACTGTAGAACTTTCTCGCATTTTCAATGAACGCTGCTTTGTCCGGTACTATGATCTCCATCTTGTACTCATCAACGAAGAGTTTCAGAAGCTTGGCCTCTTGCTCGAGCACTGTGTAATTCATGAAAGCTCTGGCAACCTCCATGGCTTTCTTGATGTACACTCTGTACTCTTCAGGCATGCTCTGCCACAATTTTTCGTTGATGACGGGACAGATCATACCGATTTGATGATCTGTCAAAACTATGTACTTGGTTACTTCCACGAATTTTGCGGAGAGATCCGTGGGCAGTGGGTTGTCCTGACCATCGATCGTACCAGTCTTGAGAGCCATGTAAACTTCTCCGAAAGCCATCGGAGTTGGCGTCGCACCGAGCGCACGCCCCATGTCGAGGAATGTTTTGTTGTTCGGCATTCTCAGTTTGACACCCTTTAGATCCTCGGGTTTTCTCACAGGACCGACTTTTTCAACCAAGTTCAACTGGCGAGTACCAAGATACCACACGTCGAGGACCCTGAGTCCAGTCTTCTGGGCAAGCTTATCGAACATGTCTTGGACCATTTTACTCGTCATGACTCTGTACATGTGATCGAGATCTTTGAAAACGTACGCAGCTTCGAATACACCGAACTCCGGCATAGCTCCGAGGTCTGCGAACCAAGATGGCGCACCGTCACCAGCCATTTCCAGATCTCCCCTCATCACCGCGAGCAGAGCCGTTTTTTGATCTCCGAGCTGACCAGAATGGTAAATTTCAACTTTGATGTTTCCACCGCTGAGCTGTTCAACTATCTCGGCGAACTTCTGCATGGCCATTACTTGAGGTTGAGTTGGTACCGCGACCGTGTTGAACCTGAGCACGTATTTCGGAGCCGCGACGAGTGTCAGGGTAGCAACCAACAGTGCAACCAGTAACAACCTTTTCATGTGCATCCCTCCCCCTCACAAAACTGCTCACGCATGAACAGAGAAATCTATACCCGTTAGTTTGCAGAAATGAACGAGTTCTTCGACATAATCTCCGTACACTCCGTGTATATGGTTCGAACTGTAAGTGGACAAAAATTGCTCGACGGAAACTTTGAGCCTAGCAAAAGCATGAGGCCATTCAATTTGAGTTGTGCGTGCTTTCTCTTCGTTTTTGTGCTCGCCAAAATCGAGAAACTCTCCTTTGATGATACTCATCACGTAGCGACCGTCTTTCCTCGTCAACCGTCCGAGTGTGACTTCCCCCGGAGCAGCGATGTGGCGTACCGAGGCACCTCCGGCTGGGAAATAGAAGCTCTCAGGATAGAACTCCACCTTCGCAAGGTTCACAAGGGGATCGTAGGACCTCGCAGCGAAAAATGTGGCGTGTTGGCCTGAGTTGCACAGATCGAAGAAGTTATCCTCACTGTCATAATGCCGAACATCGGCAAAGAGTACCGGTTGATTTGAAATGAGCTTAAAGATTTGCATCGTCAAGGCACCATCCGAATCAGCCTCTGTGGCGCACACGAGCGGTTCCCTCGGGCCATCCCAGTCGTATGGATCGTTTAAGAAAGCTTCGGCGACGTCCATCGTGACAAAATGCTCCGTCAGCTCGGGCTGGGC
>CAYXCE010000132.1:0-4625 GCA_964463395.1 uncultured Pseudothermotoga sp. | reverse complement strand
TCCCGGTTTCTATAGGTACGTAAACGACCTCTTCTGTTCTCTCCAGTTTCGATAAGCTTTGGTTCACGTTCTCAAGTGCCAGATTCATGGCCGTCACGAACCGGTTCTCAAAACTGTAGGCTAAGTTCAACCAGATCAGCGCGCCACACAGCGCCGCTGTGAACACCAACATGTACGGAAGCAAAACTGTGAGGTAAGTGTTCAAAGGTATGAACGTACAAACGAACGAGTTGAACTTTCCAAGTGGCTCAATCTTCACATAACCGAAGGAGGGACCGAACCTGGAGAAACCGTTTTCGAGTTCCAACTTGGACCCAAGAAAATCCAAATTGTTGGACACAACGATGGTGCCGTCGGAACTCACGAGAAAGATGAGCGCCATTTCGGCCGAGAGAATCTTCTCAAACAACGATGAAGGAATCTCGACCAAAAGGATGTGAGAATCTTTCTCGAGTAGGAACTTCACGCTGCTTCCATAGGTGAAAAGTCCCTTCGGGTTCGATGAGAGCCACGGCAAACTTTCATAGTTCAACAGTCCAGAAAGATCGATACCTGTGGAAGCATCGACTAGATCCTTCGTGAGCTTTTTGACGACGATACCTAACGCTGACTGAGGTTGGTTCTCGATGCGATTGAGCAACTCGTCGAGGAGATTCTTGAGTTGTCTCGCGTGAGTCGTTGAATAATACACGTTTATCCGCTGAGCCATCGGAAAGAGCCCTATCACGAACGTTGCAACGAGGATCAATATCAAGATCAAACCGTATGCTTTGAAACGTTTCACCATCTCATCGAGACTCATCGGTTCACCTCTCGATCTCGAACCTCCCATTCTTTATCCTCAGGAAAGTCAACTCGCGTTCCGTTGACAGATTCGATTTGATGGTGAACTGACCCGTGATCCCATCGAATTTACGACCTTTGAGGTATTCCGCAGCTTTCTCCGTTGAAATCCTACTTTGAATCAACTCAGTTATCAACATGGCGGCATCGAAAGCCCCAGCCACTTGCATATCGTCAACACCTCGAGCTTGCATGGCTCTATAATCGTACAGGCAACAAACGAGCATGTCTTCCACCGATTGCTTGCCACTCTTGATCAAATCATCAGTGAACGCATAGTCGCTGCCTATCATGAAGCCTTCGAAGCCTTTCGATCGAATCAACTGGGCAACTAACCCAGCCTTCTTACCATCCAAGGTCAGTACCACCGTGTCGTATTCTGAGAAATCCTTGCCGAGCAGCTCTTCCACTTCCGATATCTCCACAGTGTCCAAAAACGATGCAGAAAGGTTTTTCTCCAAGCCTTGTTTGAGAGTCTGGTTGTGGACGGGATTATCCTTGTCGCAAATGAACAGTACTCTCACGCCTCCGTGGGTTAAAATCCGTTTCGCGATTTGCTCGCCTTGTTCTTCGTCGGTCACTGCGAGCGTCATCAGATATTGACTCTTTCCAACAACGCTGTGAGATGTCACCAAAGGTGCTATTGCGAAGATTTTATATTTCTCAAGAAGCGGAAGTAAACGGTACGCTTGAGAACTCAACCTGGGTCCGATCGAGTAATTGTTGGAAAACTTGTTCAAAGTTGCTTCGAGCTTGTCTTCGCTCATGTCTATCCTCACGACGCGTACATCGTACGAAAGTTTTTTCTGATTCAAAAAGTTTTGTAGCCCCTGCTGAAACTTGGTCTCACCATCGTCCAAAACGATTATTAACTGCTCATTCGATCTCAGCTGGATGAGCAACACTATCACTATCAACGATGCGATGAACAACAAAAACGCAACGATCCTCACCCGACTACCTCCATGCCGAAACCGGCAGTTCCTGGACCGACGTGCGTCGTTATGATCTTGCCCATTTCTGTGAACTCCGCATCGAGAACTTGATAGTGCTGTTTCAGCATCTCGAGTATAACTTTGGTGCTCTCCCTCTCAGCGGCATCGACCATGAGCAAGCGAACCTTCGTTCCCTCAGGTACCATGCTCAAAGCCTTCTTGATCAGCATTTCTTGGGCTCTCCTCTGACCCCTCGCTTTCTCGAAAGGTATGAGCTTCCCTTCTTCGTTTATCCAGAGTCCCACGTGGATGTTCAAGATACTGCCGAAGAAGCCTTGCAGGCGTGTGACTCTACCACCTTTTATGAGGAAATCGAAGTTCGAAACGTAGAAGATCGCTTTGTATCTACCACTCTTGATATCGTTCTGAATGATCTCAACGATTTGCTCGATATCTTTTCCCTCTTTTTCCAACTCTCGAGCCCTCCTCGCAGGTAGAGGCATGGCTGCGGAAGCCAACTTCGTGTCGATCACATGCACCGGTATGTTGGTCTGTTTGGCTGCCTGGATGGCCGAATCGTAGGTTCCAGAGAGTGCTGTAGAAATGGTCAGTACCAAGATCTCATCGTAACCCTGTTTTTCGATCTCCTCGTAAAGCTTCAGAAATTCTCCCACCGAAGGCTGAGAACTTTTCGGCAGATCTTTCGCCTTGGATATTCGCTCGTAGAAGTTCTGAATTTCTTGAAGATCTCTCGTATCATCTTCCTGACTACCATCGGGCCACGTCACATGCAATGGAATGATGGCGAAGTCGTACCTTTGAATCCACTCTCTGGGCACATCGGAAGTGCTGTCTAGAACGATCTTGATCTTCTTCATACTCCACCACCCCATCTAGAAGGAGTTGAAATGCAGTCTCGACTGCAAAATAGATTTTATCAAGTTTTACGACCACTTTGATCGATCTAAAATTGTTCGGGCGCGTTTGTAACAAATCAGGCGATGCCAAGGTATGCTTTCTTAACCCCGTCGTTGTTGAGCAACGTAGAACCATCGCCTTCAAGCACTATGCGCCCTGTTTCTATAACATAACCGTAGTCGGCTATTTTCAAAGCCCCGAGTGCGTTCTGTTCGATCAACAATACTGTAACGCCTTCTTCTCTTATTCTCTGTATCACCTGAAAAACTTCCCTGACGAGCAACGGGGCGAGTCCCAAGGAAGGTTCATCGAGCATGAGCAGTTTGGGGCGACTCATCAATCCCCTCGCAAGGGCGAGCATCTGTTGTTCTCCGCCAGACAATGTCCCACCCGGTTGCTTCAATCTTTCCTCCAATCTGGGGAACAAGTGAAAGACGAACTCGAGATCTCGCTTGATCTGGTCTCTGTCCGTTCGTGAATACGCTGCCATCATGAGATTTTCGTGAACCGTTAAGTTTGGAAAGATCCTCCTTCCTTCAGGAACGAGAGCGATCCCCATCTTCACAATTTCGTGCGTCGGAAGTCTGCTCACGTCAGTTCCATCGAACAGGACCTTCCCAGCACTTTTCCTCACCAAGTTCATGATGGCTTTGAGGGTGGTACTCTTACCGGCACCGTTGGCACCGATGAGCGTCACGATCTGACCTTTTTTCACCTGCAAGGAGATGCCCTTCACCGCGTGGATACTCCCGTAGTGCACGTGCAGATCTTCCGCCATCAAGAGTGCTTCGTTCACGTCAGCACCTCCTCGCCGAGGTAAGCCTTTATCACCAACGGGTTCGACTGGATTTGCTTCGGAGTGCCTTCAGCGATCAGCTTACCGTAGTCCATGACGTAAATTCTTTCACATATACCCATGATGACCTTCATGTCGTGTTCTATCACGATGATGCTCAAATCGAACTCGTCCCTGATAGTCTTGATGAATTCCATCAATTCCAGTGTTTCTTGTGGATTCATACCCGCTGCGGGTTCATCCAGCAACAAAAGTTTGGGGCCCGTTGCCAAGGCTCTGGCTATCTCGAGTTTGCGCTGTAATCCGTAAGGGAGTGCGCTCGCCTTTTCATCAGCAAAGTTCAACAATCCCAATTTCTGTAGCAGCTTCTCCGATTCGTTTCGAACATTTTTCTCGAATCTCAACGCCTGTGGCGCTTTGAACACGAAGCCGAACATTGAAAACATGCTGTGCAGTTTACAGTGTTGTGCCACCATCACATTTTCCAAAACCGTCATGTCGGAGAACAATCTTATGTTCTGGAAAGTTCTTGCAATTCCGAGCCGTGTTATTTGATGCGGCTTCAAGCCGTTCAGCTTTTTTTCAAAGAAAATCATCTCACCTTCATCCGGTTCGTACATACCGGTGATCAAATTGAACAGGGTCGTCTTGCCAGCCCCGTTCGGTCCTATGAGTCCGAGCAATTCCCCGTTCTTCACGTATCCTGTGAATCTGTCGACGGCCGTCAAACCACCGAACCGTTTGGTGACGTTGTCGAGTTTCAAAACGATGTCCTTCATCCTTTGCCACCCCGCTTGAGCTTGACGAAGATTGAGAAGAATTTCTCCCAACTCAGTTCACTTCTACCCATGATCCCCCGCTGCCAGAACAGCATGAGGACGATCAAAAGAACAGCCAGCACCACCATCCTCATACCAGGTACACCTGGATAGCTGATGAACCAGATCTTGAAAGGACTTTCAAGAATTCTCAGAAATTCCAAACCAACCGTGTAAATGGCAGCACCTATGATGGAACCGCTGATGCTTCCCAATCCACCGAGCACGACCATGATCAATATTTCAAAGGTTTTCGTAAAACCGAAAGATTTCGGATCGATCGTTGTTATCAGGTGCACCCAGAGTGCGCCACCG
>CAYXCE010000131.1:0-4629 GCA_964463395.1 uncultured Pseudothermotoga sp. | reverse complement strand
GATCATATCTCAGATGAAGAAACTGATCACCGAAAAACTTGAAAAGTGATCCAACAAAAAAGAGAGGCCTATCGGCCTCTCTTTATTTTATTCACATCAGTATTTTTCTTGTTCTCCAACCATGCATCGCGAGTGCGAATGCAATGACTGCATATGCAAGGAATTCTCTGAAGAATTCTCCGACTTGAGGCTGACCGAAGAGTTTATTACCTGCACTCGGCGCCACAACGAAGAGCGTATGGAAAAGCAACACACCAATTATCGCATTCCATATAGTTGCTTTTCGGGTCGAAGCTCCCCCAACTAGCAAAGCTGCAATTGAAAAAAGCCCTATTTGTTCGTGACTGTTGTAAGTATTGATGGTTCCTATATCCTGAAGATAGATGATCTGACCTATGGCTGCAAGGACCGTGGACATGATCACAGCGATGATTCTCACTCTGTTGACCTTTATACCGGCCACTTCAGCAATATGCATATCTTGGCCAACAGCCCTGACATCCTGACCGAGTTTTGTTTTGAACAAGAATGTAATGAATAAGCACAACGCAATTACTATCAACAAAGGTGCAACAAAAACTCGAATCATACCAATGCGAATGACCCAGATATTGTTCAGAGCAGAAGCCACAGTTCCCAGTAAATCGACTGTGTTCCTCAACCCAACTCCTTCAGGTAGCAAGAACTGCTTTGTTCTGTATGGTATCAACGAACCTACGAAGAAAAGAAAGATGAGCTGATATATTCCGTTAGCGAAAAAGCCCAAAATCATCGATGTGATCATTTCCCTACCCTTTGCTTTGTTAAGAGTCAAACCTGCGAGCCAACCTAAAACTATCGAAATCGCACTTGCCATCAAGCACGCAACTAAAATACCAACAATGCCTTTCACTTTCCAATCGACCACAAAGAAAAGAGCCGCTTGTCCCGCCATGGCTCCTAAGACAATTCCAAAGTTAAGGCCCAAACCAGCAATTATTGGTATGATAAGGGAAAGTACCAAGAACGTGTTTCTACTCAGTCTTCTAACTATTTCACTAACTAAAAAGAGTGGGGGAATTCTTGCTATCAGGACGGCGGATATACAGAGAATGGAGAAAGCTATCGGCACTGCGTAGGAGATCAGAATTCTTTTCCATCTCTCCATCTCAGCTCGCCTCCTTTGGGGTTCGCGTGAGCGCATACAGTATCATGCCATTGCTGACGATCAATCTCATCACTTCAGTGATGTCTCCGCGTGTCACTTGGCTCATGACAGGCAATGCTATCGTCAGGAGTGTTTGGAACACAACTGTACCAACAACAACGTTACGTATGCTTGCTTTTCTTATAGAAGCACCTCCAATGAGTATCGAAGCTACTGCGGGGAAAGTCATGAACAAAGGAGCTTGGTACAGCTGCAGAAAACCATAACTTTGTGCGTACACTATGATACCAACACCTGCAATTACAGTGGAAAGAACTACGGCCGTCAGTCTCGCTTTTCTTGGATTGACACCTGAGCTGATTGCGTACTTTTCATTTTGACCAACCAGATCTATCGCAAGTCCTGCTCTGGTTCTAAAAAACAAATGCATCAGAAAACAGGAACCCGCAAAGAAAAGTAATAAACCCGTCGGTATCTCAAGACCACCGGTTCTGAACTTCAGAAAATCGTTCAGTACATGCCCAAAATACTTATCAAGGGCGAGGGTATACCTCAAGCCCCTACCACCTATTGCCCAAACCATATCGGGATTGGTGAATGGGAGCATCAACCAAAGAATAGACATGAATGCAACTATTGAGTAACCCATGTATGTTCCTACCATCATCTCTTGACCACGTACTTTTTCTAGCAACCAAGCGTAACCCAAACCTATCACAGTACATATAAGTATTGCGAGCAAAACTGCGATCCAAAGTCCCGCAAATCCTGCCAAACCAAGCTGCATGCTGATCAGGGCGCCCAAAAGCCCTCCTATGATCCCAACAGGCAGGCCAAAATTCGGTCCAGTTCCAACCCTGATCGTTGGAACCATTGCGAGAACAAGAACTCCGTTCATACCGATACGTCGAATCGAATCACTCAATAACGAAGGTATAGAAACCTTCGTGAAAGCCGCGAGGACGAACAAAGCTATTAGAAACAGAAAAATAATAAGTGTTGGTATATCCACCTTTTTGATCCACTCGATGAATCTATTCACGTTGCGCCACCTCCTGCAATTCTCCAGCCATTGCCAATCCGAATTCCGCATCACTTGCCTTTGGAGAAAGTACTGCAGAAAGCCGCCCTTCAGCAACTATCGCAATTCTATCGCAAACAGTCCTCAATTCAGCAAGTTCACTCGAAGTCATCACGATTGTGATGCCATGCTCCCTGTTCATATTGACCAAATAGTCCAAAACTAGCTTCTTTGCACCGACGTCGATGCCCCTTGTGGGTTCAGAAACGAAGAGTATCTTTGGTTTGAGGGTGAATGCTCTCGCTAGACAAACCTTCTGTTGATTGCCTCCACTGAGTCTTCTGACGATCTGCGTTGGTGATTTACAACGTATATCGAGTTTCTTGATCATCTCAAGCGCATGTTGCCTGATTCTCTTTTTGTCGTAAATGTTGAAGAATAAAAATCTCTTGGTAAAATCACCAAAAGCTTGAATAGCTGTCGCAGCTATATTCATCTCCACTGATTCACCCAGCAAAAGTCCCACACCTCTTCTGTCTTCGGAAAGATAGACTATACCATTCCTCAAAGCGTAGGAAGCGTCGTTCAATTTGTAAGGTTTGCCTTCAAGGTAAATTTCACCTTCCGCAGGATACATCCCCGCTATCCCATTAGCTACGCCGAGTTTTCCATGACCCGCCAAGCCGCCTATGCCTAATATTTCTCCGCGTCGAATATCTATACTGAAGTCTCTCACACTCTCACCGGGCATGTAAACTCTGAGATTTTTTATGGACATGATGACATCCTCGTCTGATGGTTCCCTCGCTCTGGAAGGCAGAGTCAAACCTTCAATCTTTCTACCAACCATTTTTTCAGCGATTTCCGAGAGTGTGAAAAATGAAGCGGGTTTACTATCGACCACGACACCATCTCTGAGAATCGTTATCCTATCTGAAACTTTCAACACTTCGCTCAATCTGTGTGAAATGAAGAGTATGGCAACTCCCCTCTTTGCAAGGTAGCGGACAACGTTGAGTAACTTCTCCGCTTCAGCCTCAGAGAGTACAGCAGTAGGTTCATCCAAAACTAATATCTTGAGGTTTCTCTTGTCGATTTCCCTGGCAATCTCTATGAACTGTTTGTGAGCCACGGGTAAGCCTGCAACCACTGCCCATTCATCGATGGACATACCGATCGTACTGATCGCTTGTTTCGCTTCATCCCTCATAGCAACAAAATCGAGAGTCTTTAGAGACTTACCAAAAATTTTGCTCAACAAATTTTCTTTCGTTATCTCTCTGTTCAGCTTTATATTTTCGGTGACGGTGAAACCAGGTATGAGCATGAACTCTTGATGCACCATACCTATACCGTATTCCATAGCTTTCCTAGGACTATCTACAATCACCTTCTCTCCATCGATCAGAATTTCTCCCTCAAAACCTCCTGTGCTGTGGATGACAGGCATACCGAAAAGAATGTTCATAAGAGTGGTTTTTCCTGCCCCATTTTCACCAACAAGACCATGAACTTCTCCTTCAGACAGAATAAGATTGACATTCTTGAGGACTTGATTACCATAAAACGATTTGTTTATGTTTCGCATTTCCAAGACTTTTCGCATGATCACCCTCCCCATTTCAAAAAAGATGTCGGCGTCGCCGCCGACATCTCTTTCAATCTTTTCCACAATCACATCAAAATTGAGTCACACCGAATATCACGGAATCCAGAGTGACCATGTAATAATTACCCGCACCTGGATACTTCTTGATCGTTTTGATACCATAACCGGATATCTTGCTTGAAATCACTCTATCAAGTACCGATCTGATTGCGTCAGTATCACCAGCCTTGATCTTCTTCTGAACCAACTCTATGGCTGCCTCCACTCCAGCTTCAGTGAATACCATGTTGATCGGTACTGGCCAAGTTGCGAACCTTCCAGCGCCACCCTTTTCGATGACCTTATCGTTGATGGCCTTCAGTATGTAGTTGTAATCACCCTTCTTCTCCGGAGGTATTTCGATACCGAGAGCTCCTGGATAACCGTGCGTTGGTGACGGACAGCATTGCTCTGGATAGATTCCACCGTGTTGCATGATAGCTTTGATCAACGGTTCTTGCATACCACAGATGGTTGAGAAGAAAGCTGTGTCTTTTCCATATTTTGCAACTTGCCTCGGTACATCTTCAAGGATGAACTGCTGAGCCCCAGTTAAACCTTGTTCACCGAGTGGATCAGGTGCGGAAACGAAAATGAACTCAATGCCAAGTTCTTTACAACGCTGTTCCATTATGTTCCTTCTCTCAGCGAGTAGCTTGTAACTCATGTGCCTGGGGAAGGAATAGTGTATGAACCTCTTGGCGCCCATTTTGTAAGCAAGATCAACAATTGTAATGCCACGACCCGGCGTGTCTGTTTCGAATATAACATCCGCAACCGCACCCACGATTTCCGGGTCTTCATGAGGTACAC
>CAYXCE010000130.1:0-4664 GCA_964463395.1 uncultured Pseudothermotoga sp. | reverse complement strand
TTACATACGTGAGGATAAGCGCCGTGTCCACCTTTACCTTTCAGAACTAATCTGAATTCGTCGGCCGCTGCCAACAATGGACCAGCTCTCAAGCCAACCGTTCCAGTAGGTAAGGCATTCCAGAGATGAATACCGAAGGCCATGTCGACCCTTGGATTATCCAAAACACCTTCTTCTATCATTGGAATAGCTCCACCCGGTGGGAAGCGCTCTTCAGACGGCTGAAAAACGAACTTGACGTTCCCAGCAATTCTATTTTTCTTACTCGCAAGGATCTTTGCAGCCACGAGAAGCATCGCCGTGTGACCGTCGTGACCACAAGAATGCATTACGCCATCGATTTTCGATCTGTAGGGCACATCGTTCAGTTCCTGCAACGGCAAAGCGTCCATGTCTGCCCTCAACATGACCGTCTTTCCTGGTTTATCACCCTTCAGAAGTGCGACCACGCCTGTTTTGGCTATGTTGCGCTTCACTTCTAAACCTATCGATTCGAGATATTCCGCCACGAGTTTGGAAGTTCTGTGCAATTCGAACTCGATCTCAGGATACATATGAAAAGTTCTACGCAATTGAATCAGTTCATCTTTCAGCTTCAACACTTCAGGTTCGATCACAATCTTCCTCCCTTCTATCCAGCGGAGGTGACTTTGTGTATCACCACGGATGAACCAAGCTTTATGATCCGATCTTCCGTGTAAAGTTCTCCATCCACCTGGACCAGATGTTCCAATGGGTTGAGCCTCAGTTCGTTCAAAAGTTTTTTCACCGTCAAGGGTTTTTCAAATTCGAAGTTTCTTCCTTGATAGATCACGATTATTCTATTATCCACACAAAATCACCGTTGTTCAAAAGCGCTGCGTTGGCTTCGTCTGTGTCCACATGGAACTCCAAAGCGAATTTCTCATTCACTCTGATCAATACATCATCGAAAATGAGTTTACGTCCCTCTTTTTCACAAAGCACTTTCACCAAATCTTTGTCTTTAACGTTGTAGTGTGAAGCATCTTTCGGGTGCATGTGGATGTGCCTTTTGGCAAGGATGACACCTTTCTCTTTCACCACAACACCCCTAGGTCCAACGATCACGATACCTGGAGAGCCTTCTATGTCACCTGAATCCCTCACGGGTGGGTTCAAGCCAAGTTTGAAGGCATCTGTTCTCGACACTTCGATTTGCGTGTCCTTTCTCACAGGTCCTAACACTCTCACACCTTCGATGGCCCCCTTGGGCCCAACAATTATGACTTTCTCGTCTGCGGCGAACTGGCCCGGCTGACCAAGATCTTTGATCGGTTTCAGCTCATAACCTTTACCGAACAAGATGTCGAGATCTTCCCTCGACAGGTGCACATGTCTGTTGCTCACACCCACAACGATGCCTGGCTCTTTCTTCACCATGCTCCTCTCTCCTTTCTAAATGGGTTTACTAAAGCTTCTCTCTTTCTTACATATATACCATTGACAGTTTTCAAACAAATTTCAAACGGACCGCGGCGAACACTCAACCAACCCAAGCCCGCTATAGACAATTCTTCGGCGATGTCCAATTCGAAATTTTCTTCTCGAAAGGCTAGATTCTCCATCGGTAACTCTTCTGGATCGAATGGAGGGGTAAGAAGTCTTCCGTACTGTTTTCGCCACAGTTCGTTTGCTCTCGCTTTACTGGTCTGGTGAAATTTCACCGATTCACTTGCGAAAACTTGGAAAATGGGACGTAGTTTCGAATCGAAATCTATATCGAGTCTGCACAATCCTCCAAGGAAGATCACTCTGTCTTTTTCGGGTTTGAACGTATACCTACTCAAATGTTCTGTCGGGGTGAGTTTTTTCTGACTCTCCGGTTTCAACAGATCTATCAACCTGTGTCCAGTCATTATACCGGGAGAATCGTACAAATCCGTATTCGAGATCTTCGTATGTATGAGGCCAAGTGTTGTTCCGGGAAATGGTGTGATGCTCACATCCATTCCAGTGATTTTCTTGAAAAGAGACGACTTGCCAACGTTGGTGACGCCGACGAACAGCACTCGGTGGAATCTTCTTATCGTTTCACTGAGCCTTCTCAGACCGTAGTTCCTCAGAGCGCTGGTGAGGATCACTGAATAAGGTTCTTCGCTGAGGTTTCTTCTCACCCAGTTTTCTATTTCACTAACCGTGACGGCCTTCGGCAACAGATCGATTTTGTTCACAACAAAAATTTTTCTAACATCTCTCAACGCGTCTGAGATCACTGAATCATAACTTCCCTCGAAGTCTGTGATGTCTAAAACCCACACCACAACGTCCATATCACTGGCGATTGTACGCAGCTGGAGAGAAAAATCTTTCAGATACACAGACATCAATTTTCCGTAATGTCTGGCTCTGAAGCATCTCTGGCAGAGGATCTTTTCGCCCAAGGCCACTCTGTTTTCGAACACCTCTTTTGGTATATAACCTGGAAGCGTTTCATCTTCGTGCTGAAGTTCTGCACCGCAACCTTCACACTTCATTTTTCCATCTTCCTTCTCAGGATTTTGATCACGATTTTCTCGAAAAATCTCAGGATTTTCGTGCCGAAGAATTCTTTGTTCGTGAGCGGCTTCACTTTGATCGTGTAGAAACCGAACCTTTTTCCTGTGACCACGTCGGTGAAGATCTGATCTCCTACGAGAACAACTCGGGAGGGGTCGAACCGTTTGAACACTCTCTTCAGTTTTCTTGAGAAAGGTTTTCCGGCACGCCACAAGATGTTGAATCCATCTAAACCTTCTACCCGCCTCGGTCGCCCGTTCGACACGATCAGAACCTCAGATCCTCTCGATCTCAATTTTTCGAGTACGGGCTTGAATTCGTCGTTTATCCTGGTATTTCGCCACAACCCGAGAGTGTTGTCGAAGTCGAAGATGAAAACGTTCTTTCCCAGTGACAAATACTTTTCAACTTCTAATTGTTTCAGATCATCCACAAACTCGTCAGGTTTGAACAGATCAAATATTCCCATGGTTGAGTCTCACGTTCACCAATTCGAAGTTCACATAGTTTCTCACGCTTTGTAAGAATTCGAGCAGTTCATCGAGTAGGTCTGCAGGGACGAGTATTCTCAATAAACCATCTTGGTATTTCCTCATGTTCAGCAAGTTGTCTTCCACCTCTAAGATGTAACTCAGGGTATGGACATCATCACTGCTTATTTTTAGATACACATCGTATTCCATTTTCTCACCCAAAAATGAGTATATCCCACAACAGTTCGAATTGTGGTGAACGTGGCTTTGTGGGGTTGAAACGAAAGATGAGTTTTTCTAAGATGTTCACGTTCAGCAGGTATAATGAAATTGAGGAAGGGGGAACGAGGAGTGAAGGTGATACTTCTTAAAGATGTCCCGGGTACTGGCAAGAGTGGTGAAGTCAAAGAAGTTACTGATGGGTACGCAAGGAACTATCTCATTCCTAAGGGCCTGGCAAAACCAGCGACTGAGGGCGAGATCAAAAGGATAGAAAATGAAAAGGCTATGAGGGAACACAAGGAAGACCTGACGAGAAAAAAGAGTGAAGAGCTCTTGAGACTACTTCAGAGGAAAGTACACAGGATCGAAGTCAAAGCTGGTGTTGGGGGTAAACTCTTCGGTGCTCTCACAGGTGTAGCATTGGCAGAGCTTCTCGGTAAGAGTGCTGGAACGGAGATCGACAAAAGATGGATCGAGCTTGAAAAACCCATCAAAGAGGTTGGATTGTACGACGTAAAACTGAAACTTCCCGGGGGAGTCAAAGGTACGGTGAAGGTGGAAGTTACAACTGAGCAAAAGGAGTGAAACTGACTGATACTTCAAATCTATTCAAAGGCTCTTTACTCAACGTGGATTTACTACGCTCCCGAGAGGATCCTCTTCGATGCTGGAGAGGGCGTTTCCTTGACGATGGCCAACAGGATCTATGCTATAAAGTACATATTCCTCACCCATGGTCACGTTGATCATATATCCGGCTTGTGGACGATAATAAATTCCAGAAACAACTCGATGGGCGATAGGGAGAAACCTCTCACGATTTATTATCCGAAAGGAAACAGCGCGGTGGAGGAATGGCTTCAGTTCATCGTGAAAGTGAATGGAGATTTGAGGTTCCAGTTGAATTGCGTTCCAATATCTGCGGGTCAGAAGATCTTTTTGAGGCAAGCTGGAAGTTTTGCAAGATATATTGTGCCTTTCAAGGTGAAACACACACAGTACGATCAGAGTTTCGGCTACAACGTGATCGAAGTACGGAGACGATTGAAAGAAGAATACAAGAATTTGTCAGAATCTGAGATCACTCGCTTATCGAAAGAAATGGGTCAAGATGGTATAACTGAATCTTACGAGAAGAAGGTTTTGACGATCTCAGGTGATACCTACGGAATAGATCCTATCGATGCTCTTGAGAGTGAGATACTCCTCCATGAATGCACTTTTCTAAGGAAAGAGGACAGAAAAATGAATGCACATGCCTCGCTCGATGAAGTCTTGCAGATCGCAAAAGAGGCAAGGGTCAAAAAACTGATCTTGTACCACATCTCGACACGCTACTCCGGTAAGATAGAGAAACATCTGAAGAATTTGAATGAAGAAGAATTCGAGATTTTCTTCGTTGATCCAAACGAGTTGTTCGTAATGTGAGGAGGTGAGACCGTGGAACCTTAC
>CAYXCE010000129.1:1858-4709 GCA_964463395.1 uncultured Pseudothermotoga sp. | reverse complement strand
ATGTGATTGTTAGACCCATAGGGACTGAAAACACCACCTCTGCCAGAGAGAATCGAAAATACGTTTTCGAAGTCAACCTCAAGGCGAACAAGTATCAAGTCAAGAATGCCGTAGAAAAGTTGTTCAACGTCAAGGTTGAGAAAGTAAATGTTTCGTTGGTAAAGCCGAAGCCCAAGCGCAGAGGATTGTTCGAGGGGAGCACGAGGCACTGGAAAAAGGCTGTCGTTACATTGAAGGAAGGCCACGTCATTAAAGAGCTGGAAGTCCAGCAATGAGAGGTGAATTCCGATGGGTCTGAAGAAATTCAAACCAATCACACCGGGCCGAAGATTCATGGTGATACCTGATTTTTCTGAGATAACGAAGGAAGAACCAGAGAAATCCCTGCTGGTACCCATCAGAAAGACGGGTGGAAGGAACCACCACGGTCGTACCACAGTCAGGTTTCGCGGGGGAGGCCATAAGCGAAGGTACAGAATTATTGACTTCAAGCGCGACAAGATAGGTATACCTGCGAAAGTTGCGTCCATCGAGTATGACCCGAACAGGACCGCGAGAATAGCGTTACTCATCTATGCTGACGGGGAGAAAAGGTATATTTTGGCGCCCAACGGGCTCCAAGTTGGAGACACCATCATGGCTGGACCCGATGCTGAGATAAGAGTCGGCAATGCGCTTCCGCTGGAAAAGATACCTCTTGGAACAATGATACACAACGTGGAAATCAGACCGGGTTCCGGTGGAAAAATCGCTCGTTCGGCCGGTGTTGCCTGCCAACTGATGGCAAAAGAAGGAGATTATGCCCTCCTCAGAATGCCGTCAGGCGAATTGAGAAAGATTCACATAAAGTGTTATGCCACGATAGGTGTGGTTGGTAACGAGGATCACAAAAACGAAGTCGATGGTAAAGCAGGAAGAACACGCTGGAAAGGGAGAAGGCCGCATGTGAGAGGCATGGTGATGAACCCAGTGGATCACCCAATGGGTGGTGGGGAAGGAAGAGGTAAAGGCCAACACCCGGTGACTCCTTGGGGTGTACCGTGTAAGGGATACAAGACGAGAAGAGGCAGAAGACCATCGGACAAGTTCATAGTCCGCAGGCGCAACGAAGTCTGAAGGAGGTGTTTCTGTGTCTCGGTCTAAAAAGAAAGGACCGTATGTTGATCCAAAATTGTTGAAAAAAATAAGAATGCTCAACGAAACTGGCGAAAGGAAGATCATAAAGACGTGGAGTAGGGCTTCCACTATAGTGCCTGAGATGGTCGGACACACGATAGCGGTTCATAATGGTTTGAAGCACATACCCATATACATAACGGAGAACATGGTTGGTCATAGACTCGGCGAATTCGCTCTAACACGAAGATTTGGAGGCCATGCAGATAAAAAAGCAGCCTCTAAGGGTCAGGTCAAGTGAGGAGGGAGCAATTTATGCCTACCGAGAGCCAAGTTAAGAGACCTAAACGATCCGTTCAGCGAAGACAGCAACAAGAAGGTGAAGTCAAAGAAGCACGTGCTGTTGCCAAATATGTGAGATTGTCACCGAGGAAAGCTCGCTGTGTGGTGAACGCCATAAAGGGTAAGAATGTCGATGAGGCCTTCCAGATTCTTCAGGCGTCTCCAAAAAAAGCTGCGCGAATCGTCGAGAAGGTCTTGAAATCGGCTGTAGCCAACGCCGAGAACAACGCGAAACTCAGCAGAGATAGTCTCTACATCTCGCACTGCGTCGTGGATGATGGTCCAAGGATGAAGAGAATCTGGATACGCGGTAGAGGAAGGGCGGACATAATCCAAAGGCGAATGTGCCATATAACGGTAGTTGTGAAAAGCAAAGACTAAACTTAGAGAGGTGATACGGTGGGTCAGAAAGTACATCCGAGAGGATTCAGATTGGGTATAACATCGAACTGGCAGGCACGTTGGTTCAATGAGAAAAACTACGGTTCATGGCTCAAAGAGGATGAAGAGATAAGAAAAGTAGTTAAATCAACGTACATTCAAGCTGGTATCAGTGAGGTTTTTATAGAAAGACCCGATAATGAAACTGTCACGATCGTCATTAAAACTGCTCGACCAGGTGTCATCATAGGTAAGAAAGGTACCGAGATAGGTAAATTGAGAGAAGAGCTGGAGAAGAAGCTCAATCGACGCGTTATTGTGAACGTTGAAGAAGTAAAAACGCCCGAGCTTGATGCACAACTTGTCGCTGAGAGCATAGCAACGAGGATAGAGAAGAGAGCATCTTACAAGCGTGCAATGAAAAGGGCGATTTCCGATGCGATACGTAAGGGTGCTGTTGGGATTAAGACGATGGTTTCAGGACGTTTAGCCGGTGCCGAAATAGCGAGGCGAGAATGGTACCTCAGAGGTCGATTGCCGTTGCAAAAAGTGAAAGCGGTTGTAGATTACGGAACAGCCAGGGCTGAAACGAAGTACGGAACGATCGGTGTCAAAGTCTGGATATACAAAGGTGACGTGCAGATTTGAAATGAGGAGGGGAACAAGATGTTGATGCCCAAAAGAGTCAAATACAGAAAGCAGCAGAGAGGAAGACTCAAAGGTGAAGCGAAAGGCGGAACAACGGTCGCTTTCGGTGAGTGGGGTTTGAAAGCTCTCGCACCTTCTTGGGTAACAGCTCAGCAGATAGAGGCTGGTAGAATCGCCATCATGAGGGTTCTGAAAAAAGGTGGAAAACTCTGGATCAGAGTTTTTCCGGACAAGCCTTACACTAAGAAACCCGCCGAGTCGAGGATGGGAAAAGGAAAAGGGAATGTTGAAGGATGGGTTTGCCCAGTCAGGCCCGGCAAAATTTTGTACGAGATTGCCGGCGTTGATGAGCAAACGGCAAGGC
>CAYXCE010000129.1:965-1848 GCA_964463395.1 uncultured Pseudothermotoga sp. | reverse complement strand
CCAAGGTAGTTTCAAGGTCCTCCATCGGGGGTGAAGCCGTATGAGAGCGAGCGAGATCAGAAATTACACCGATGATGAATTGAAAAAACTGCTGGACGAGAAAAAGAGGCAGCTCATGGAATTGAGGTTTCAGCTGGCGATGGGACAGTTGAGAAACACATCCCTCATAGAAGAGACCAAAAGGGATATAGCAAGAATCAAGACAATACTTCGTGAACGAGAACTTGGAGTAAGGAGGTAATCGACGATGCCCAAGAAGCGATTGATAGGAGTTGTAGTGAGTGACAAAATGGACAAAACGGTTGTAGTGAAAGTCACCAGAAGATTCGAGCATCCTGAGTACAAGAAACACATAGAGAGGACCAAAAAATACCATGCTCACGATGAAAATAACAAATGCAAAGTCGGGGATATCGTTCTCATAGAAGAAACCAGACCTCTGAGTAAGACTAAAAGGTGGAGAGTTGTGGAGATACTCCAACATGGTTACCGGACTGAAAAAATGCCCGAGGTTGAGGAGAGTGAGCAGGTATGATTCAGACGGAAACTTATCTCAACGTCGCGGACAATTCTGGTGCGAAAGTTTTACGAGTCATAAGGGTTCTCGGCGGTTATCACAAGAAGTACGGTACCGTGGGAGACGTGGTCGTGTGCTCTGTCAGGGATGTCATTCCCAACACGGGGATCAAAAAGGGAGAGGTCGTGAAAGCAGTCATCGTCAGAACGAGAAAACCCATAAGGAGATCCGATGGAACATACATAAGATTCGACGACAACGCCGCGGTACTATTGGATAAGTTCAATGAACCGAGAGGAACTCGCGTCTTTGGACCGGTAGCCAGAGAGATCCGCGAGAAAGGTTACATGAAGATCGTGTCTCTGG
>CAYXCE010000129.1:0-955 GCA_964463395.1 uncultured Pseudothermotoga sp. | reverse complement strand
CTGGCACCAGAGGTCCTTTGAGGGGTGAAAATGCATGCGCATTAAACGTGAAGATCTTGTTCAAGTCATTTCAGGCAAAGACAAAGGCAAGAGAGGAAAGGTTCTCAGGGTAATTCCAAAAGAAAACAAGGTTGTGGTCCAAGGAGTCAACATGGTCAAGAGACATCAAAGGCCTATTCCTCAACTGAGAGAAGGCGGCATTATCGAACGAGAAGCCCCGATCTACGCCTGCAAAGTGATGGTAGTATGTCCGAGCTGTGACAAACCAACGCGCGTCGGAATGAAATTCTTAGAAGATGGCACAAAGGTTAGATATTGCAAAAAATGCGGAGAAATCGTTGATAAGGTGTGAGGAGGAGTCCAAAGATGGCTCAATATGTGCCTTTGAAAGAGAAATACCAGAAGGAAATAGTACCAATGCTCATGAAGGAGTTTGGATACAAAAACATTCACGAGGTTCCAAAACTCGAGAAGGTAGTCATAAATATGGGTATCGGTGAAGGAGCTAGAAACGCAGATTTATTGATGAAACACGTGAATGAGCTCGCAGCCATCGCTGGCCAAAAGCCAGTCATCACTAAAGCGAAGAAGAGTATCTCCAACTTCAAGATAAGGAAAGGCATGAATATCGGCTTGAAAGTGACACTCCGTGGGTTAAGAATGTGGAATTTCCTCTACAAACTCGCGAACATTGCCTTACCGAAGGTGAGAGATTTCAGGGGTTTGAACCCTGACTCGTTCGATGGTAGGGGAAACTACAGTTTCGGCTTGAACGAGCAGTTCGTTTTTCCTGAGATCACACCCGATCAAGCCACCCGCGTTCAAGGTATGGATATCACGATCGTCACAACAGCGAAGACCGACAAAGAAGCGAAAAGACTTTTGGAACTGTTGGGTTTACCGTTCAGAAAGTGAGGAGGAGATAGAGAATGCCAAGAAAGGGATTGATAGAAAG
>CAYXCE010000128.1:0-4730 GCA_964463395.1 uncultured Pseudothermotoga sp. | reverse complement strand
GTGTATGTTTCTCAAGTTCTTCAATTCATACAGCTTGATTCCATCCATTTCATAAGCAACACATACGGCTATTTTTTCGAAACCTTTCAACACGTCTGCTTTTGTTATGATCAGTTCGTCACAACCACTCACTTTAACAGCGTATCTGAGTAGCACAAAATCGAGCCAGCCACATCGTCTAGGCCTCCCCGTCGTGGCTCCGTATTCGTTGCCAAGTTTTCTGATTTTTTCACCCTCTTCACCTTTCAACTCCGTTGGAAACGGTCCCTCACCGACTCTCGTTGTGTAGGCTTTCGTAACACCAATAACCTTGTCAATCTTGACGGGATAACCAAAGCCCGATTGAATACCACTACTGGAGCAGTTCGTTGATGTCACGAATGGATAAGTTCCAACATCCACATCGAGTAAGACGCCCTGAGTACCTTCGAACAACAGATCCTTGCCCCTAAGATTTTCAAAAGCGTCAACGTTATCGATCAACAGATGCGAGATCTTCTCATAATTCTCATAAAGATGTTTTAAGGCATTCTCTACGTTCAACTCAAAACCCCACACCTTCATGAGTTCTCTCAATTTCTCTTTGACAACTTGCTCATCTTCGAGATCTTCGAGCCTCAAACCGAAACGCAGCGCTCGGTTGGCATAGCAAAGACCTATGCCCCGACGTGTGGTTCCAACAGGTTCGCTGCGGGTAGCATCGATCCTGCCATCTAGTTCTCTGTAAAAAGGGAGTACTACGTGTGCTTGTTTACACACTTTCAGTAACTCACTGCTTCCCGGAAACAAACTGTCCAATTGCTCAAGTTCTCTCGAGAGTACATCCAAATCAATGGCAACACCCACACCTATGTACATATGCTTTCTGAATCTCCCATCGGCTGATGGAACCAAATGGTGGACGAGCTTGAAATCACCGTAATCGACGGTGTGACCAGCGTTGCTCCCACCGCAATATCGAACAACACAATCGTAATGGCGCGAAAGGTACGTCACTATCTTACCTTTACCTTCATCTCCCCACTGAAGTCCTATCACTGCGGTGTTCAACGGATTCACTCTCCTTCGAACCTTGAGAAGATTCGATCAACCCATTTGAGAAAATGCTTTGGATCAAAAATCTGTTCTAATTCATCCTTATTCAACAACGGTACCTCTCGTTCGACGAGACTTTTGAAATCCTCTCTCGTTGCCCAACATCTGAGAGCCAGTGACTGTACCAGATCATAAGCCTCGTTTCGTCTCATTCCTTTCTCAACGAGCTTGAGCATCACCTTTTCAGAATATATCAACCCGCGCGTCAGGTTCAAATTTTCCATCATTCTATCTTCACGAACAACGAGGTTCTGGATCAAATAGTTCGTCTTCACGAGCATGTAGTGAAGCGTTTGGGTGATGTCAGGAAAAATGTAACGTTCCGCGGACGAGTGCGATATATCTCTTTCGTGCCAAAGATTGTTGTTCTCTAAAGATGTGTTCACGAAAGATCTAACAACTCGAGAGAGGCCGCAAAGTCTTTCGCACAAGATCGGGTTCTGTTTGTGAGGCATGGCACTGGATCCTTTTTGTCCTTCTTTAAAAGGTTCCTGAGCTTCGAGTACCTCTGTTCGCTGAAGGTGTCTTATTTCAGTCGCTATTCTTTCAATGCCACTCGCGATCAGACCGAGAATCATCACGAAAAATGCGTGATGGTCTCTGTTGACTATCTGACTTGACACTGGCGCCGGTTTCAAGTCAAGTTTTCTCAAAGCCAGTTCTTCCACTTGAGGAGGAACGTTCGCATAGTTACCGACCGCCCCACTGATCTTACCGACTTTCAACTGCTCTTTCGCCATCTCGAGACGTTCTTGATCTCTCTTCATCTCGGCATACCAGTTGAGGACTTTCAGACCGAAACTGGTTGGTTCAGCGTGTACCCCGTGTGTTCTACCGATAGTGATAGTGTATTTGTGCTTATTGGCAAGTTCCCAGAGGGATTTCAAAAGTTTTCGCAACTCTTCAAGCAAAATGCTGCAAGCTTCTACGAGCACGAGGGATAAAGCTGTATCAATTACATCAGAAGATGTGAGCCCATAGTGAAAATATCTCGCCTCATCACCCATATTCCTTGTGGCCATCTTAATGAAGGCAATGATCTCATGGTCTGTCTCACGTTCGTACTTTTCAAACAGAGATAGATCTAACATTGCATTCGCTCTGGCTTTTTCTGTTACACCGCGTGGTATCAAACCGAGTTGTTCGTAAGCTTCCATGACAGCGAATTCAACACCGAGCCACCTTCGAAGGTTTGACTCAACGGTCCAGAGATCCTTCATCGGTGGCAGAGCGTACCTCTCAACCACGCTGATCACATCCTTTCAGGAGCGCTGACTTTAAGCAGAGACAATCCTTTTCTGAGTACGAGCAAGGTTGCATAAGCAAGGTTCAGTCTCGCATTGGATAACCTTGGATTTTCAGGGTCGAGTACCAAACACTTTGTGTAGAAACTATGGAAATCGTAAGCGAGTGTCTCCAGATACTGCGTCAGTTTGTTTGGAGCCAACGTTTTTTCGACTGTGTACAAAGCATCTTCGAAAAGGTCCAGTCTCCTTATCACAGCGAATTCAGAAGGATCTTCGAGCAGTTCTAAGTCTGAACCCTTGCAGAAATGGATCGATTTGATCTTAGCCTGCTCAAAGAGGCTGCAGATCCTGGCATGTGCATACTGGACGTAATAAACCGGATTGTCCATACTTTTCGCTTTCGCGAGCTCTAAGTCGAAGATCATGTGGGTGTTGGGATCTATCATGGCGAAAAAGTAACGCGTCGCATCTTTACCGACTTCCTCGACCAACTGCCGGAGCGTGACGAACTCACCTGCCCTCGTGGACATACGTACGATTTCATCGCCACGCTTGAGAGTTACGAACTGGTGGAGTATAACGTTGAAAAATCCATCCTCGATAGCTAAGGCTCTCATTGCTGCAACCATTCTTGGTATGTGTCCATGATGATCGCTACCCCATATGTCGTAAACTTTTTCGAAGCCTCTTTTATATTTGTTAAAATGATACGCAATATCTGTCAAGAAATATGTATAGCTTCCATCGCTCTTTATAAGCACCTTATCATCATCTTCAACGAACTGTGAAACCTTGAGCCAAACAGCACCATCTTTATTGTAGATAAAACCTTTTTCTCTGAGGATTTCAAGCACATTTTGAACTGTTCCATCTTCTATCAAACTCGTCTCGGAGAAATAAACGTCGAAAGAACAATCCAGCAAGGATAGATCTTCTTTCATACTGTCTAGTATGTTCTGCACGGCGTAAGTTTTGAAGAACTTCTCTGTCTCTCTATCCCAGCGGTTTCTGTAAGCATCACCAACCTGTTGAACCAATTTTGTCGCGATGTCCATCAGATACTCTCCTCTATAACCATCCTCGGGTATCTCCAGATCTTGTACTCCGAGTAACTGATTGTATCTCACCCACAAAGACTTCGCGAGCAAACTGATCTGCCTTCCGGCATCGTTGATGTACATCTCCCGAGTTACTTCGTAACCGAGTTCTTTGAAAACATTCGAAAGCACGTCACCTATGACTAACTGTCTACCATGTCCAACTGTGAACGGGCCAGTGGGATTTGCACTGCCGTATTCGAACTGAACTTTCATTTGTTTTCTTTTCTCAATTGGATAGCCTTCGTTACGAATTATCTCCTCCAACACGTTCAAATAAGCTTTCTTACTGAGCCTGAAGTTGATGAATCCCGGCTTTGCAATCTCTACCGAATCGAAGATTTCCGACCCTCTCAGTCTTTCAACAAGTCGCTGCGCAAGCTCCATCGGAGGACACTTTGCATGCCTTGCACCAACCAAAGCAGCATTGGTTGAAAAGTCCCCAAAACCTTCCGGCGGGACATCGATCTCGAAACAATAAGACAGACCAAGACTTTTCAAAGCATCTTTCACATTTTCGTGCACGATTCTTTTGAGCAGATACATCACCTCACAAGAATTTACTCTTGCTCGTTTTATTCTTCACATTGGTTGTGATTTCGAGGTCACCATCGTTCGAATCCGAAATAATCGCATAGAACAATTCCGCTTTCTTTTGAAAGCCATATCTTTTTTTTCCGTTTACCTTTTCTACAACGGGCCTCCAGTTACCACAGTTTATCTAGAACTTGTTTTGTCCCTTGATGGGAATTATTCGGAACGCGTGATGATGTATATGTCCAAAAACAACGACGTTCAATGTTGGCAAACGAACTTCACCATCGAAGTAACCTGCGAGATCATCCACACTCAAAGTTCTTTCCCTGAAAAGTCTCTTCGCTGTTTTTAGAAGATAGTCGCTTCGACGTAAACTTCTGACTTTCATGACCCCTCTGACGAGTAAGGAGCCGACAGCTATGCCACCCCATTTGTTGAGAAACAATTTTGAAAGGCACCTCAAATACGGAAAGTTTTTCTTGATCCAAGTGCGAGCTTCAACCGTGCGCATCATTTTCAAAAAAGCAGCGATCCAAAGTTCAAGAATATCTACACCTAAATTGTAGACTTCCAAGACTCTTTCAAACCAGTGAAAGACATCCAAAGTCGGTCTCACATTGTCATAGTCAGACAAAATTTCTTTCGGTACAAGCGATTCGAGATATTCGTCAAAATAGAACATCATATATCTCGCCATGTATTCGCCAAGTGGCGGGATAAGAGCACCGTTGGAATCTTTCAAAAATTTGTTGAT
>CAYXCE010000127.1:0-4733 GCA_964463395.1 uncultured Pseudothermotoga sp. | reverse complement strand
CTCATAGTGCCCGTGGTGGCCACGCAAGGTGCGAAGGTGTTGATACCTCTATTGAAACTCATCATCGGTTTGTACATAGGCTTGGCGCTGCACGCAGGTATAGTGTATTCGTTCTTGGTGAAAACTTTGGGGAAAAGAAAACCGGGTGAGTTTTTCAAAAAAGCTGCACCCGCAATGTTGGTCGCCTTCACTACCTGCAGCAGTTCTGCAACTCTACCCGTGACGATGGAAGTGACCGAAAAAGATCTGAACGTTCCAAAGTCTGTGAGCAGTTTCGTTCTACCCTTGGGCGCGACGATAAACATGGATGGAACCGCGCTGTATCAGGGTATATGCGCACTGTTCGTCGCGCAGATATTCGGAATAAGCCTGAACTTCGCTCAGCAATTGACGATCGTTTTGACGGCGACGCTCGCTTCGATAGGCACGGCGGGTGTTCCGGGTGCCGGTCTGATCATGCTCACGATGGTGCTGCAGTCTGTGGGCTTGCCCATGGAAGGTATCGCATTGATAGCTGGTGTCGATAGGATACTCGATATGGGAAGAACCTGCATCAACGTCACGGGAGACATGGTGGGCGCCGTGGTGATCTCCGAGAGTGAAAAAGTGAAAGCTTAGGAAAAATTCTTGTCTATCACTCTGGGGCCGAAAGGCCCCTTTTTGATTGGTATAATCATATGAGGGTGATGGTATGAAGAAAATCTTTGTGATTTTTCTAATTGTACTGATCAGTACAGCTTTTGCTCAGGAATTGCTCGATTATGTGCAGAGATACAAACAAGTTTCATACAATATCATTTCTGAAAAAACTGCTGAGAACGGTTCCAAGCTCGTGCACGTGATTTTGAAGAGTCAAACGTGGCGAGGTTTTGATTGGAGGCACGATGTACTCATCGTGATCCCACCGAACGTTGAATTCGATAAATCAGCCGTGCTCTTCATCACGGGTGATTTCGATCCGACAAAAGCCAAAGAGATCGAAGATTTCCTCTGGATCGCTGAGAAATTTTCTGCACCGTTCATCGTGCTTGGAGATGTTCCGAATCAACCCATCTTTGGACTCAGAGAGGACGATCTCATCGCCCACACTTTCGTTCAGTACGGAGAAACGGAAGATCCCACTTGGCCCCTCCTGTTCCCCATGACGACCGCGGCGGTGGCGACGATGGACATGGCGCAAGAAGCGTTCGGCATTGAAAAATTCTTCGTGACGGGTCCTTCGAAGCGCGGTTGGACCACGTGGCTCACGGCGGTCGTGGACAAAAGGGTGTTCGCCATAGCACCGATCGTTTTTGACAATCTCAACTTTCCGAAACAGCTCGCGCAACAATTGAAGATGTACGGTGAGTACAGCAGGAGCATCTCACCTTACGTGGAGAGGGGATTACCCGAATACGTTCATTCCGAAGTGGGCCAGAAGCTTTTGAGAATGGTCGATCCGTACAGCTACAAGGAAGTTTTGACGATGCCCAAATACATCGTGAACGCCACCAACGATGAGTACTGGACGATATACTCAGCGAACCTTTACTTTTTCGATCTTCCCGGAGAGAATTATTTGCTGTACGTTCCCAACAACACGCACGGTATAAAGAACATACCCTACGTTGTGGAGAATTCATCGGCATTTTTCAAACTCGCACTCAAAGATGCGCTGCCAAAAATCGAGTTTGTGATCTGTGACGGAAGAATCAAAATAGAGCAGAATCCATTGATCAAGCAGGTGTACCTGCACCGAGCCGTTTCGGACACCACAGATTTCAGAAAATCTCTGTGGCTCAGATTTCCAGTTCTACCAGAAGAAGGTGTATACTCAATTTCGGTCGAGCCACCAGCCGGAAGGCACATAGCGTACTATGCGGAGGTCGTGCTCGAGGTGGACGGATTGACCGTGAGCGTTTGCACACCGGGGGTGTACAAATGAAAAAAGTCGCAGGCATCGTGGGAGGAATGGGCTCACTGTCCACGGTGGATTTTCTCAAAAAGGTCGTCGAGTTCACCTACGCGGAGAGAGACCAAGACCACATACGCATGGTCGTGGATTTCAACACTTCTGTACCAGATAGAACGACGGCGCTGCTTCACGGTGGGGAAGATCCAACGCCCTATCTGGTCGATTCGGTGAGAAGACTCGAGAGAGCCGGGGCAGACTTCGCCATCTTCATCTGCAACACTGCGCACGCGTTTTTGGAGAAAGTTCAGGCGCAGGTGAACATACCTGTATTGAACCTACCCAAGCTCGCGATAGAAAAACTGTGGCAGATGGGGATGAAAGAAGCTTGGCTCACCGGCACCAAGGGACTCATAGCGAGCGAAGTCTACCAGAAGGCAGCTCGAGAAGTTGGGTTCAATTTGAAGATACCAAACGCGGACCTTCAGGACTGGATCATGGACGTCATCTATTCGGTGAAGGCAGGCAAAATTGAAGCTGCAAAGAGGGTGTGGCTCGAAAGTGTGGAGCCACAGCTCGAAGGTAACGTGCTTTTGGCTTGTACGGAGCTTCCGGTGGTCGCCTGCAGTGAAAGGTTGAACCTCGTGGACCTCAACGAGCTCTGGGCGAAGATGATCGTGGAAATGTGTGGTGGAAGGTTGAAATAATGTACGGAGGTGAGACCACAAATGAATATAGCAAGACAAGCCGCCAAAAGACCTGTGGCAGTGTTCATGTTACTCGTGGCCATTGCCGCACTCGGAGTGATCGCCCTTCGAAAGCTCCGCCTCGATTTGATACCAAATCTCGAATACCCCTACGCCGCCGTGTTCGCCACGTACATGGGCGCAGGCACTGAAGAAGTGGAACAACTCGTCACAGAGCCGCTCGAACGCATCATCGCAACGGTCCCCGGCGTGAAGAACTTCACCTCCGTAACGCAGCCAGGTTTTTGTCTCATCCTGATCGAGTACGATTGGGGCGTGGATGTTTTAGCCGCCTCTTCGAGACTCGAGAGATATTTGAGTCTGGCGCAAGCGAGCCTCCCAGAGCAGGTCAAGCCTTCCGTGGTCGAGTTCGATCCTTCCCTTTTGCCGGTTTTTGTCTTCTCGACGGAACAAGATCCACAAAGATTCGTCGATCAGATCAAAAGACTGCCCGACGTTGCGGGCGTCGAAGTTTTGGGTAAGCCGAACAAGCGCGTTTTGGTCCAGATAGATCCAGAGAAAGTGAAACAGTTCCAGATAGACGTTTCACTCGTTGAAACGTTTTTATCTGGCAACGCGATCTATCCCATGGGACAGGTGAAAGACGAGCGTGGAAACGTCTATCCACTCACGGTGGATGGACGGTTTAAAGATACAGATGAACTGCGCAACGCGATCGTTGGTTTCAGGGGTCTGACCTACCAGGCCGCGATGAGCGGACAACTTCCCAGATTGCTCGTACCGGTCAGATTGAGCCAGATAGCGTCCGTGCAAGTCGTCGAAGAGCAAGTGCACGGCACGGTGAGGGTGAACGGAAAGATCACGAACGTCGTGGCGATAAGAAAAAGATCGGGTGCGAACACGGTCGCCACGGTCGATCAAGTCAAGAAGTTGCTGAAACAGCTCAAAGTTCCTTATGTGTCTCTCGTGGATCAATCTCTCTACACGCGAAGGGCTATAGACAACTTGTTGAGGAATCTCCTTTTGGGTCTCGTTTGCGCGGCTCTGGTCGTGGCGTTGTTCGTTCCAGATTTTTTCAGCACGATGATCGTTTCTCTCAGCATCCCGATTTCGCTGATCGTCGCAATCGTTCTGATGTATTTCTTCAAACTGAACTTCGATCTGCTCACACTCGGTGGGCTCACGATGGCTGTCGGCATGCTCGTCGACAACGCGATCGTGGTCTTCGAGAACATCTTCAGACACAAAAGTGAGGGACTCAACTATCTCGACGCTGCGGCCATGGGCACGAGAGAAGTTTTCGGTGCCATCTTCGCCTCGACGGCGACGACGCTCATAGTTTTTGTCCCGTTACTCTTCACGGAAAGTTTCGCAGCGACGCTCTTCAAATATTTCGCAGCCACGCTCTCTTTGGCTCTCGCAGCTTCGCTGGGTGTGGCGGGCGTGCTCATTCCTGCTGGATCGAAATGGGTCATTTCGAAAAAGATAGGAATTTTTGAAAAATTCAGGCTCTCTTACAAAACCATTCTTGAAAAACTTCTCGATCAGAAAAAGTTCGTTCTACCGCTGGTTTTTTTGCTCATCGTTCTCAGCGTTTTCTTCGTGCTGAGCAGGCCTCGCAGTTTCACCCCAAAATTCGACACGAACACGCTCGTTCTCACAGTTAAATCGAACGAACAGGCAGGGTACGAAAAGACCTCTCAGATCGTTTCGAACTTGGAAAAGTTTTTGCTCGAAAGGCGCGAAAAATACAACATCGAGAACGTCTATTGTGAAGTCGGTATAACGAGCCAGTTCTCACAGATAGTAGGTGGTGCGAGCGAAGATAGAGCGGTCGTGTACGTGTGGCTGGGTGGGAAAAAATCTGAATATGTGAAAAACAAAAGGGCTTTGCTCTCGGAGATCGAAAAGTTTCGAATCGACGGTGCCACGGTGAAGTTGAGTGAATCCGATTTCATGGCTGAACTGTTCGGCTATCCACTCACGATAGTGTTGAGAGGAAAAGACATACAAACTTTATTGAAAGAAGCCGAAAGACTCCAGAGTGCGTTGCAACAAAAGAACGTGGGACAGTTGGCGATACGCGGTAAAGCAACTATGGAAACACTGATGGTCGGTGTGGATCGATCGAGAAC
>CAYXCE010000126.1:2632-4743 GCA_964463395.1 uncultured Pseudothermotoga sp. | reverse complement strand
GAACGAACCTACGACGAAACTCATCACCTGATGGGAAAAAACGTTTATTCCCATGGCTTTCGCCGCTATGGCATCCTCCCTGATGGCTTTCAGCGCACGGCCGTAAGAACTCTTGACCAAACTCGCGATGAAACAAACGGTCACTAAAGCCCAACCCCAGGACCAATAGAGGTTCGTGTACTGAGGTATTCCCTTGAGGCCGAGTGCCCCGTTGGTGATGGACCAAGCGTTGTTCGCGATGATGCGGATCGTCTCACCGAGCCCGAGCGTCGCTATCGCAAGATAATCCCCGATCAACCTGAGCGACGGGGCTGCGACGATGTAACCAAAAATCGCTGCCGCAAAACCTGCAGCCAACGTGGACGGTAAGAACGATATTTCGATTCTATCGAAGGGAGGCATAATGGGTTTTATCAGATAACTCATCTCCTTTTGTTGAACGGGCAGAGTGAGCAGAACGGACGTGTAAGCTCCTATCGCTATGAAACCTGCATGTCCCAAGGAAAATATGCCGGTGATACCGTTGATGAGGTTCAACGAAACTGCGAAAATGATGTTTATCGCCATCAAGTTCAGTATCATGATGACATAATCACTGGCCTTATGGTTCGCAAGGACGAGGAGAAGCCCAACGGTTAAGATCAAAAGCAGTGTGAGGACGGTTTTCATCTTCACGGTCAATTTCACCATGGTTTATCACACCTTTTCGGAGACCTCAACACCGAGTATCCCTTTAGGCTTGACGAGCAGCACGAAAAGGAGGATGGCGTAAGCGATGGCATCTCTGTAACCTGCTATGGATGGGAAGAAAGCCACTATCATGATCTCGCACACACCGAGTATGAATCCCCCGAGCATCGCGCCTTGAATGCTCCCTATACCTCCCACGACGGCCGCTATGAACGCTTTCAAACCCGGTATGACACCGGTGAACGGATAAACCTGAGGATAGGTCATGGCCCACAACAAACCACCGATCGCCGCCAAAGACGAGCCCAACATGAACGTGATCGTTATTATCCTGTCCACGTTCACGCCCATCAACCGCGTCGTTGGGATATCCTTGGAAATGGCCCTCATGGCCATTCCCACTTTGGTTTTATAAACCATCCAGACCAAAAAGAGCAATGAAGCTGTCACCGCGGCGAGCGTTATTATAGAGAGTATTTTCAACCTCACACCGGCGATGTTCAACACGTTCAAAAAGTACGTTGGGTACATCCCAGTCTGCGGATTGAAAGATTTGGCACGACCACCGAACACGATGGTGGCAAAGTTCTGCAGAAAGAAAGAAACGCCTATCGCAGTTATGAGCGCAGAAATTCTGGGTGCATCTCTCAGAGGTCTGTAGGCGATCCGTTCAATGAGCGCGCCCAGAAACGCTGTCAGGAAGATCGAAAGGATGAAAGCGACCCACCAAGGCAGAAGGAAAAGAGAAACACCGTAGAAAGCGAAGTATATGCTGTAAGTGAATATATCACCATGGGCAAAATTGATGAGCCTCAAGATGCCATAGACCATCGTGTACCCTATAGCGATCAGAGCGTATATGCCACCGAGCGAAAATGCGTTGACCAAATGTTGGAAGAAATCTGTGAGTCTCAATTCGATACCCCCTCAAATCTGAAAGCCCCCCATTTGGGGGGGCTTTCTCTCACGGTCTGACAACCGTGAGCAGTTCAGGCTTTCCATTCTTTATCTGGATTATCACGGCGGGCTTGATCGGATCACCCGAGTCGGGTGGAAAGCTGATGGTACCTGCAACACCTTCGAAGCCTTGGGTGGCCGCCAAGGCATCTCTGATGGCGACTGGATCGATCGATTGGGCTTTCTCTATCGCATCGAGCACCAAATTGTAGGCATCGAACGCGAGGGCTCCGAACGCGTCAGGCCTTCTTCCGTATTCTTTCACGTAGGCTTCCACGAACGGTTTGGTCTTCGGTGAAAGGTCTGCA
This sequence comes from uncultured Pseudothermotoga sp., assembly GCA_964463395.1. Lineage (GTDB taxonomy): Bacteria > Thermotogota > Thermotogae > Thermotogales > DSM-5069 > Pseudothermotoga_A. The sequence continues at coordinate 2,788 of CAYXCE010000126.1, read as the reverse complement.
TCTTGATGGAAGTACGTGGTGTAGCAGAGACCTTCCACGAACTTACCCCCAATCTGTATCACTTCAGGCGCGTCTGCACCGTCGCCCGCCAAGAAGGCGCCCGTGAAGCCTAACTCCCTAGCTTGTTTACACATGAGTGCGATCTCCGCATAATAA
>CAYXCE010000126.1:0-2622 GCA_964463395.1 uncultured Pseudothermotoga sp. | reverse complement strand
GCATGAAGATGAGATCGGGGTTCCTCGAAAGCACGTAGGTGAGCTGAGCGGAAAAGTCCTGATCCCCAGTATTGTAGTAAGCTTCAAAGAACTTTCCACCGTACTTTGCGAATTCACGCTTGAAATAGTTGGCCAAGCCAACGACGTAATCTTGTGCGACATCGACCATGATCGCAACGTTCCTGGCTTTCAGATTTTCCCAAGCGAACTTCGCAAGCAGTTGACCTTGCAGTGTGTCCACGAAGCAAGCTCGGAAGATGAAACGTCTGTTCTGAGTCACGAGCGGGTTCGTCGCTGTGTTCGTCACCAGTGGAACTTGTTTTTGCTCCGCTATGGCGCCTGCAGCCATCGCGCAGGAACTCGTGCATGGCCCGAGTATGACGGAGACTTTTTCCACATCGATCAATCTCCTGGCGACGTTGGCGGCCTCAGCCTTGTCACCTTTGTTGTCCAACAGAATCACCGTCACTGGACTTCTCTACCCTGGATCTTGACAGTCGGTCTGAGCTTCATCGCGAGCTTCACACCGTCCCACGACATTTGACCGAAACCACCTATGGGACCTGTCATTTCCCAACCTGCACCGATCCTCACTTCTGTGATTTCAGCAGCAACGAGAAGCACGGCGGAAATCGTCAACAAGACCAGCAAAAACTTACGCACAACACCACCTCCACTGAACAGTTTAAGGGCTTTATTTTTCGCTATTATATCATAGCCAGAAGGGTGCACGTCAATCCTGTTCTAAAATGGAACATTTATGCTAAAATCAAAACCGTGGGGGGAAAGAGGTGTCGGTGGATCCGAAAAAATTAGAAAGTATAATCACGCAAATTTCTGGAATCATGGCGGCACGCGTAGTTTCTGACAACGAAGGGATAAGAGAAATACACATAGTCGCAGATTCTGCGAAGAATCCAAAACAAATAGTTCGTGATGTGGAAACTGCGATATTGGCTTCCACGGGATTGAGGATCGACAGGAAGATCGTCAGTGTCGCACAGTTGAACCAAGAATACCAGCAAGAGGACGACTACGTTGTTGAATCTCTCAAGCTTGAAGAGATAGGCAAAAATCTGAGAATAACGGTATCCATCAAGCGTGAAAACGAGATGTACGAAGGTAATGCGGAGGGACCCAAAACGAGCCTTCAAAGACTCAGAATAGCTGCCTCAGCCGCTTTGAAGGCCCTCGATGATCTTTCGAACGATGTCTTTTCTGTCGATGACGTTAGGCTCATCAATCTGGCAGGTAAAGATTTCGTTGTCTGCCACGTGACGAAACTTGCGAACGGCAAAGAAAAAAGCCTTGTGGGTAGCGCTGAAGTGGACCGTGACATACTCATCGCCGCTGCGAATGCAGCCTTGGATGCCTGGAAAAGAGCTTAATCGTCGAATTTTTCGCCTTTTCCATTGGTACTGTACTCGATCACCACTTTCCTGTAAGGTTCAACGCCCACAGAGTAGCTCTTGATATCTTTGTACTGCTTCACTATCTCGTGAACGAGCCTTCGCTCGAATGCGAACATGGGATCGAGCACAACTTTACCCTTGGTCGCTTTCACACGTTCTATCGCCTGCTTGACGATGCTCTCCAAGTTCTTTTTTCTTCTCTTCTTGTACTCTCCTGCATCCACTGAGACTGAGAGTTTCGTATCACTCATCCTGTTGAGATATATCATCGCTACGTGTTGAAGGGCCGCCAGTGTCTTACCGTGCTTTCCGATCAGTCGACCGATATCTTCCCCATCGAGTTCGACTAAAAATCGTCTGCCTGAATTCAGAACTTTCACAGTCACATCACCGCAGATTCCAACGATTTGAGACAAAAATTCTTCCAACTTTCGAGCAAAATATCTCGGATTGAAGGTGATCTCTATCTCGGCATCTTTTGCGAACAGGCCGAATATTCCCCTCGATCCTTTTTCTATCACAGTGTATTCATAATCTCCATCCTTCAGATCGAAACACTCTTTTGCCTTCTCTAAAGCTTCCTCGACTGTTGGTGCACTGATCCTGACCTTCTTCACCCCGCCTCACCCCTTGGGTCTCAGTCCCAGAAGTTCTCGCGTTGTTATGCCTTTGATCTTGTATCTCTTGTAGATGTAATAAGTGACCAGCAATTGGATCACCGTGTTCGCCGTGAAATACAAGAAAAGGCCACTTGGAAGACCCACGAACAAAAACGTGAAAGCGACAGACATCAATATCCCTTGCCAAGCAGACTTCGTGTCCTGGCTGGTGATCAGAGTGTTGTAATAACTCGCCACGATCGTGATCAAGATGAAAATAGCGTTGGCCTGAAAACCACCTTTGGAGAGGTCCGGCCAGATCAAGAAACGCCCGTTGAATGCGAACTCCTCCTGGAAGTATCGTATGACCGCATAAAGTAGGAAGAAGACGGGAAGCTGTATCAAAAGCATCAGACAACCGCTCGCGGGATTCACGCCTTCTTCACGGTATGCCTTGAGTAACTCTTCCTGTTGCTTCGTTGGATCTTTGTACTTTTTTCTTATCATTTCGATCTTCGGTTGTAGCTTGCGCATCTTTATCATCGATTTGGTCTGGGCATGGTAGAGCGGATACAACGCGAATCTCACGATTATGGTGAACAGGATGATTG
>CAYXCE010000125.1:0-4754 GCA_964463395.1 uncultured Pseudothermotoga sp. | reverse complement strand
CGCTTGATATGTTCACGATATCTCCTTCGAAATCTTCCAAGCTGTTCAGGGCTTGATCGATTTGTTGGGAAACCATCTGTAGATCGACATTTGGTAGTTTATCTTTTAAGGCTGGCAACGAGAGTTTTAGAAGTTGCGCCATGCTCACAGGGACTTTCACATCGACTTTCTCTCCCTGAGCACTTCTGATTTGAATGTACAACATTTTCTTTCCCGGAGCTTTTTCCTTGGGGATTTGCTGGGGTTGCGAAAAAATTCCCACTGTCTCAGCTATCTCTAAAGCTTCCTCCGGACTTATCTTGCCTTCTTTAACCAACTTGAATAATTTCAGTAGTTCTTCCCTCATTGGTTTTTCCTCCCCTCATGCCACACCAATTTTCACCACAGCATCTTCAGTTTCAATGTGAATGAAGTCTCCCCTATATGTGAAGAGCTCATCAAGGTAAGCGTTCAACAATGTCAGAATCATTTTTGCATTGTTCTCAGACAATGAAAAGTTGCTTTTTTTGCACAAGTATTTGATGAACGGTGGCAAGAGCGAGTTCAAAAAAGGCTTAATCAGCAAAATCAAAGATATCGGTATCGAGATCCTGATGTTTACCTTCTCTTCTGTCTCTTGAATCCAAATGATCAATTTTCTACCAATTGGTGCTGTGAAGAAGTTTTCAAGCCATTCAAGATCTTCTTCATCGATTTTACCTTTCAGCTGTTCTCTGAGGAATGAAAATTCTCGTTTTTGCCTGTCTTCAGCACGAAGTTTAATCCTGAAGAAGCTGACTATCAGATAAATTCCCGCAGCCAAGAACAGGATACCAAAAAACATTCTAGCACCAAAGACAATTAAGGCTAACCCTGAGAGTATCAGTATGATGGCCAACAACACGATTCCACCTCGAAAAAATTGTAAACCACATCTTCAAATTTATCAAGTTCCAATTCAGGTTTTTCGCAGGAAGAACTCAAAGATGAACGAATCATGGAAGAAATGCGCCGGATGAACCGATGGAGATGCGTGGTGTAATGTTGTATTTTCTGAATCTTAATAATAAAGGTGATACAATAATGCCGCTGAAAAAACTTACGGCACCTGGGAAACGTCAAAAAAGTTCCACTGTGAGTGGAACTACGTTTTTCAGTGCCTGTTTACCAAGGAGGTGCGCTTGTGTACGCCATCATAGAGACTGGTGGAAAACAGTATCGTGTTACTGAAGGTGACGTGATAGCAGTGGAAAAATTGCCACAAGCTGAAGGAGATCCCGTCTTCTTTGATCGTGTCGTTCATGTTTCCACCGATCAACAAGTCAAAATAGGGCAACCCTATGTGATGGGTTGCAATGTGAAGGGTGTCGTGCTGAAACATGAAAAAGCTAGAAAGGTTATGTCGATACGTTACAGGCCAAAGGACAACGTTCGGAGAAGACGTGGTCACAGACAGTGGTACACATTGGTCAAGATCGAAAAAATTGATCTTGGTGAATGATTGTGATAAAGGCGAAATTCTTCTCAGTGAGTGGTCATTATGTTTCTTTCTCCATCGAAGGTCACAGTGATTATGATGTCAAAGGTAAAGACATCGTGTGTGCTGCCGTGAGCGCTCTCACACAACATACGGCACGTTTTCTCGCTAAACACTGCGGAGCCATTGTCGAGAAACAACAAGCAAGGCTGAACGTGAGATTACCTCGCCCAGGCGAGCTGTCCGATCTTCTTGTGAAAGAACTCTACGAGAGTATCAAAGATATCCAGTCTCAGTACCCACGAAATTTGTCTTTGGAGGTGATGATCGATGAGGATCGATATACAGTTGTTCGGCCGTAGAAAGAGTGGATCAATAGGTAACAGGGATAGCAACCCGAAATACCTTGGGGTAAAGGTTGGAGATGGTCAATTGGTGAGGGCAGGCAACATAATAGTGAGGCAGAGAGGAACGAAAATACACCCTGGTGAAAACGTCGGTTGCGGAAGAGATTTCACGCTTTTTGCTCTCGTCGATGGAGCTGTCAAATTCTACGTCAGCAGGAACAGGAAATTCGTCAAGGTAGTCCCACAAGAACGATGAGGAGGGTTAATCAATGGCACGTCCTATACCCATACAAAGAACCACGATTGTAAGAGACTCAGGAAAAAAATGGTATTTGGTAGATGCTTCTGGTAAGGTGTTAGGGCGGTTAGCGAGTCAGATAGCAAAGTATTTGATGGGAAAGAACGAGCCAACTTTCTTCCCCGGGGTTGACAATGGTAACTACGTAGTGGTCATCAATGCTCACAAGGTCATATTGACCGGGAAAAAGCTTGATCAGAAAATCTACTACAGACACAGCGGGTACCCTGGTGGAATAAAAATGCAGGTGGCGAGGCAAATACTCCAGACACATCCAGAGCGGTTGATATACCTGGCTGTCAAGAGGATGCTTCCTAAGAGGGCACTTGGAGAGAAATATTTAAAGCGACTTAAGGTGTACGCTTCTGACAAACATCCACACGAAGCTCAGAATCCAGTTCCGCTCGAAATATGATGGGAGGGTGAGCAATGGCAGTAGTCACTCAGCAAGTCATGTATCACGGTGTTGGTAGAAGGAAAACCTCTGTTGCTCGTGTTTATCTGAAACCTGGCAATGGTAAAATCATCATAAACAACAGAGAATACAACACTGCTGAAGAATATTTCAAGAACGCAGTCAGAGCCAGACACGCGATGGAACCACTCACTGTAGCAAATTCTGCTGGCAAATTTGATATCTTCATCAATGTAGAAGGTGGCGGGCTTTCAGGGCAGGCTGGTGCGGTACGACTCGGTATTGCGAGGGCGCTGGTCCAGTTTGACGAGAACCTGAGACCGATACTCAGAGAGAAGGGTATGCTGACGAGAGATCCAAGAATGGTAGAGAGAAAGAAATACGGTCTCAAGAAAGCTCGTAGAGCGCCTCAGTATTCGAAGAGATGAAGCTATTGGGGGCACGTGCCCCCTTCGAACCTATCCTGGTTTGGAGAAGTCAAATTGGGAGAGTAATATCTCCTCGAGTACCCACACGATGGTGAGTAAGGATCTGATAGAAAGGATCAAGCAGTCTATCGACATCGTTGAACTTGTTTCCCAGTATGTATCTCTACAGAAAGTTGGTTCCAGCTACAGGGGGTTATGTCCGTTTCATGTTGAGAAAACCCCATCTTTTTTCGTGAATCCAGTACTTAAACTCTACCACTGTTTTGGTTGCGGTGCGGCGGGTGATGCGATAAAGTTCCTACAAGAGATAGAACATATTTCGTTTCAAGAAGCTCTCGAACGTCTCGCAAAGATGGTTGGTATTGAATTGAGATTATCATCGATCCGGTCTGAGAAAGAGTTGTACGTGGAGTATCTGGCAAGAGTGTTCGCAGAATACAAGAAACAGCTTGAAAAGAATAAACAAGTGCTCGAATATCTCAGAAAAAGGGGCCTTTCGGAAGAAGAAGTGAAAACTTATGGGTTTGGTTATTGCCCCAATAATTCTCGTATAGCCCAAAAGATTGCTGAAGCTTTATCGTTACCGATGGAAAAATCTCTGCAATATGGACTCTACAAGCCAGGCACGGGTATCGATCTTTTTGAAAACAGGTTGATAATACCCATAAAAGATGAAGCCGGTAAAATGGTTGCCTTCGCAGGTAGAAGCCTGGATGATAGCGAGCCTAAGTATTTGAATTCTCCAGAAACCAAATTTTTTTCAAAAAAGTCCATTCTGTTCATGCTCGATTCAGCCAAGAAGGCGATCAAAGCGTTAGATTTTGTGGTCATCTGCGAGGGTTACTTTGATGCTCTGGCATTTCATAGAGCGGGTGTCACTAATACAGTCGCTGTTTTGGGTACAAACTTAACAAGGGAACACGTATCGAAGCTCATGCCTTTGAGCAAGAATGTGATTTTATGCTTTGACAACGATGAAGCTGGTATTAAAGCCACATTGAAATCAATAAAGATTCTGATCGAAGCTTCTTTCGATGTAGCGGTTGTGAAACTTCCCGAAAAAGATCCCGACGAGGTTCACAGAAAACGCGGTTCCGAGGAGTTGAGAAGGATCCTATCAGAAGCGATACCTTTTGAGAACTATTTGGCTGAGGTCTATGAGAATTTTTTCGATACAAGTACAAGTGCTGGTTTGGAAAAGTACGTCAACGTTTTGAGAAGTTGGGCACAAGCCCTTCTGAGGAACAAAAGAATGGACAGGTACGAGGGGCTCATCGAGGTTGTTTCGCGTAAAACCAGACTATCTGCAGCGCAGTTGAATGAGATGTTCAGATTTCAAGGTATTGTGTCTGTTGGAATTTCGAGGTCACCTCTTCCAAACGAGGACGATTACATAACCTATTTGTACATGACCAATGAGAAGTTGAGGGAAGAGATAGATAAAATAGATCCTCAACTAGTTTCGGAAAAAGCCAGAAGATTGATTGAGTTCCTGCGCCAAGGGAGAGACGTCTCCGAATTGAGCCCAGATTTAAGAGAATATGCTTTCTCAGTTTTGGCAAAAATTCCGGAGGGAGATCCGGAGAAAATGTTCAATGACGTGAAGAAGCGGTATGTAAGAAAAGCAGTTGAAAGAGAATTGTCACAAATCGACAGTAAACTGGCTCTTTGTCAGGACGATGAGGAACGTGCACGCCTTTTGAAACGAAGGCTCGAGCTGGTTTCCCAGATCAGATTACTGGGAGGTGAGCGGGATGGAACTTGAAAAGGAGAAAACGATCGAGCAGGAAGAGAAAGTTTTGGACATGGA
>CAYXCE010000124.1:280-4834 GCA_964463395.1 uncultured Pseudothermotoga sp. | reverse complement strand
ACTAGGAACCCGATTTACAAGTACCATCAACGATGATTCAAAAACTATTTTTTAAGAGGGGGCGAGAGGAAAAAGTGAGGTGATACAAATGAAAGCTCTGTTGTTCGATTATGACGGGACACTAGCGCTTGTCGACGAAAACAGGTTCGTAGAGAGTTACTTTTTTATGTTGAACGTTTTTCTCGTTGAAAGATACAAAGTGGCCCTGGATCAAGGCGATGTTTTAGATTGCATAGCGCATATAACAAAACATGCTAACGGGGTGATGAATAACTACGAGAGGTTTCTCAAATGTTTGTCAAGCAAGGTTGAAAGGATAAATTGGAGAAAAGCTTTTGAAGATTTCTACGCAAGCAGTGAATTTGATGAACTTGCGAGCTTGGTTGAACCAAACCAAAAGATTATAGAATCAGTTAGAAAAGCCAGGCGTTTTGGTTTACTCACAGTGTTAGCGTCAAACCCTATATTTCCGAAGATAGCTGTGAAAAAACGGCTAAGTTGGATAGGCTTAAGTGTATCAGACTTTGATCACGTTAGTTGTATGGAAAACTCTCACTATTGCAAGCCAGATCCGAGATATTACATAGAGCTCTGCAAAATTCTATCCGTGGAACCGAAAGATTGTTTAATGGTTGGTAACGATGATTTTCTCGATGGATCTTGTGTTAATGTTGGTATGAAATACAAGCCAGTTGAGTTCTTTTCTCAAGATGGTAAGAGAGATCCAAATGAATGGTTTCTTGACTGAGATGGGCCTTCTTGTAGATAGAGCTCTTTCTTTAAAAACAGGGAAAGGGGGGAAAAAGATGGCCTGCGGTCAAAAAAAGGAAGAAAAGAAGCAAGGAGCTCCGAAGAAAGAAGAAAAGAAGGGGAAGAAATGAGCAAACCCCGGCTTTGAAGCCGGGGTTTAGTCTGCTATACTACCAAATTTCTGTACAAATTGTTCTGGTGTCATCTTGGCTACTGAAGCCAATTTCGAGAGCATCACGGGGTCTTCTAGATCTTTTTTTGTAAGTCTTATCATGTAGCTTTTTGCGACTTTGTAATGTTCTGAACTCAAATCCACTAAGCGTACCTTGGTTCTCCCAGTTTTAGGATCTGTGAGTTCCTCGAAAGGTAAGATGGTTATTCTGCCTTGATCCAGGCAGACCATACCATTTTTCAAGTTTGGTTCTATCTTTCCAAGCAGGAACTGAACTGCGCCGTAGCCCAGAGTCCTCGTGTAATCGATGTCAAAAGGAATGGGTCTAGCGCATCTCAACTCATAACCTAATGTGACGTCTACGATGGTCATCCCTTCTCCTCTTTCAGCGAATCTTCTTTGAATTTCTCTCTTCAGTATTGTAGCAAGCGGAATTTCGCTCAACCTGATATGACCGTGTGGATCTTCATTAACGACTACACCAGGTATTTTTGCAAGTTCTTGCTTGTCGAGTATTTCACCTATTCCCTCAGCTATCACAGCAAGACCATCGTTTCTTCCAAACACCCTTCGTTTTATTATCGCTGCCTCTAGTACATCACAAACTTCAGACAAGCTTATTTTCTCTTTTTGGAATTCTTCTGCGATGACCGTCACGGTTGCACTGGCAGCTTTTCCTATTCCAAGTGCAAGGTGCCCAGCCTTTCTACCCATGACCACCACAAAATACCATCTGTTGGTAGTTCTTGAGTCTTGAAGTAAATTATAGACGAGTTCTGCACCCACATGGCGAGCCGTTTCATACCCAAAAGTTGGCATACCACCAGGTAAAGGTAAATCGTTGTCAATTGTTTTGGGCACATGGGCTACACGGATTGAACCACCAGATGATCTTGAGACTGCAGAAGCAGAAAAAGCGGTATCGTCACCACCGATCGTTACGAGATACTTCACGTTGAGTTTCTTCAGAGATTCGACAACGTTCTCAAGATCTTTTTGGCTCTTGGTGGGATTTGCTCTTGAGGTTCTGAGGATTGAACCTCCCTCAGTGTGAATGCGGGATACGTCTGAGATGCTGAGTGGCCTTATCATATCTGTTCTACCTTTCATGAGATGCTCAAATCCATCGTATATTCCCACCACTTCGAGTCCGTTGTTTGTAGCTTCAATGGTTACAGCGTTTATGACGCTGTTGATACCTGGAGCGGGTCCTCCTCCAACCAAGATTGCAAGACGTTCCGCCATTCGTGACACCTCCTTCTCAAAATTATAAATGTGCTTTTTATCGACCTGGTGGTTAACAATTTCGTCAGAGAGTCTTCTTGGTTTGTTCAGCAATTGATGATCCGGAGGAGATTAAAATCCAAATTAAAGAAGGACAATGGCATGGTGATCACGATGATTGGAAATTTCTTCAGAGCAAATTTGAAAGTTCAAATGAAGATGGAGAAGAAGTGCAACCGCCCGGTGATCTGTGGCGGTGTGCACTCATTGTAGCACGCTGGCCAAAGAAGGAAAGATCACCGGGCTACCGAGAAGGTAGCCCGGTTTTTTTATAAGGAGGGGGAATGGTTCATGGCAGGTGAACCTGTGGAAATCACTGGAACCAGTACCGAGAGTACGGAAGCTCAAAGTACAGAACAGATCATCGAGCTCATCAGCAAATCGAGAAAAAGAACGCAAATTGTTGCGTATGTCAAAGGGAAGTTAGACGAGGTCGACTTCTCATCAGTGCGATTCTTTGGCTCCAGAGAATTTGGTATTGTTGTAGGTGAGTACGAAGATTTTAAGAGTTTGGTTGAAAATCATCGCGAGCTTATCGAGGATTTCTATCTTCAAGTTTTGGCAAGAAATTCAGCACTTCCTTTAGCCGACTTAACGAAGTACAATGCGAGGATAGAACCTGGTGCAGTTATACGAGACATGGTGAAAATTGGGGATGGGGCTGTGATCATGATGGGGGCTATCATCAACATTGGAGCCACGATTGGTGAAAAAACCATGATCGATATGAACGCTGTGGTTGGTGCGAGAGCAATCATCGGAACAAATTCTCACGCTGGAGCAGCGGCTGTGATTGCGGGTGTCTTGGAACCGCCGAGTGCAACACCGGTGGTAATAGAAGATGACGTGATGATCGGTGCAAACGCTGTGGTCCTTGAAGGTGTAAGGATTGGTAAGGGAGCTGTAGTAGCCGCAGGTGCAGTTGTTATCAGTGATGTGGAACCATATACAGTTGTCGCTGGTGTACCTGCGCGATTCGTTAAGAAAGTTGATGAAAAGACGAAGGAGAAAACCAAAATAGTTGAAGCGCTGAGATATTTGAATGTACCAATCAGGTGATTGAGTATGAAGTTGGAGTATGTTTGTCAAGTTTACAAGCCTTTCCCTATACAAATAGACTACGCGAGGGGCGTCTACATATACTCCAAGGATGGTAAACGCTATTTCGATTCTTTCTCTGGCATAGGTGTTTTAGCTTTTGGACATAACGATAAAGATATCAAAAGAGCTATGATCGAGAAAATGGAACGATACATGCACACCTCCAACTTCTTCTTTGATGAAGATGCAGAGAAAGTAGCGGAAACGTTGGTTAAAAAAACGGGCAGAACTGGCAAGGTATTTTTCTCAAACTCAGGTGCTGAAGCTAATGAATCTGCGCTGAAAGCTGTGAAAAAATTGCGAAAGGGATTGATAATTTCATTCGAGAGAAACTTTCATGGCAGAACAGTTGCTACTCTATCACTCACGGGATTTGAGAACTTGAGGAAACCGTTTGAGCCACTCGTTCCAGACGTAGTCATTTTGCCCTACAACGACGTAAGATCCTTTGAAATGTTTGTTGAAAAGAGAGGGCCAGATATTGCAGCTGTGTTCGTTGAATGCGTTCAAGGAAGCGGTGGTCTGAATGTTTTGAGTAGAGACGTTGCCAACTTGATCATGCAAGCGAAACACAACTTTGGATATCTGCTTGTCGCAGACGAAGTTCAAGCTGGCCTTGGCCGAACCGGAAAGTTTTTCGCCTACCAGCATTTTGACCTAAAGCCTGATATTGTAACTGTTGCAAAAGCACTAGGTGGGGGTTTACCTCTCGGTGCAGCATTGTTTCTTGATGAAGTGAAGGATGTGTTTGGTTATTCGGACCATGGGTCTACCTTCGCTCCAAACCCTGTGGCACTGGCGGGAGCGAGAGTGGTTCTGTCAAAGCTGACCGACGATTTCGTAGAATTGGTTGCAAAGAAAGGGGATTTCCTCAAAAAAGAACTTTTACAATTGAATTCAAGATTTATTGAGAAAACCAAAGGTCTTGGCCTCATGATAGGTGTTGAAGTTAGCCTTGACGTTGATCTTTTGAAGAAGGTTGCCATGGAAAATGGGATCTTGTTGAATATCGTTGGAAACAGGGTTGTGAGATTTCTCCCCGCTCTCAACATTACTTTCGAGGAGATTAAAGAGATGGTAGATCTTTTCGCAAGAAGCTTGAATGGGGTGAGCTATGAACGAAGTCGAACTGAGAAGGTTGATTCATCAGAATCCTGAATTGGCATTCGAAGAGTTCAACACTCAGAAATTGATCGTTGAATTCCTGCATGAGCTCGGCTTGGACAATTTTTTGGAAATCGGTACAG
>CAYXCE010000124.1:0-270 GCA_964463395.1 uncultured Pseudothermotoga sp. | reverse complement strand
GTGTTTTGGTTCCTATCATCAAGGCGAAGGATAAGGACTTCATCATCGTGAGAGCTGAAATGGATGCCTTACCCATCGAGGAGAAGACAGATTACGCTTTTCGGTCAAACAATGGGAGGATGCACGCGTGTGGTCACGATTTCCACATAGCAGCAGTTTGCTGGGCCTTGAGGCGTGTGATTCAAGAAAAGTTTCAAGGAAACTTTCTGTTCGTTTTTCAACCGGCTGAAGAAAGTGGCGCAGGTGCCAAGATAATTGTTGAACAGATAC
>CAYXCE010000123.1:0-4849 GCA_964463395.1 uncultured Pseudothermotoga sp. | reverse complement strand
GTTCATCGGGTACAACGCCTATGGACTTTTTGATCTCTATCTCCCTATCCCCCATGTCCATGCCCAGGATTCTCACAGATCCAGAAGTGGGTTTGAGAGTTCCGGTGAGCATTCTAATGGTTGTTGTCTTTCCCGCACCGTTGGGGCCAAGGAAGCCGTATATTTCACCCTCCGATATCCTCAGATTCAATCCCCTGACAGCACAAACTTTCCCGAAATTCTTCACCAAATCCTTGGTTTCTATGACCAAATTTTCCAAATTCACACCTCCTACAACTTTTCAGCCGCCAGGCTTGCGAGTGGTGATCTGACACCTCTTTTGAGCGTTACATGCGCAACTAAAGGATTTCCCAACAATTTCGAGGCCGCATACACCAAACCGTTACTGTCTTTGTCGAGGTAAGGGGTATCGATCTGATATGGATCTCCCAGCAGCACTACTTTGGCGTTGTTGCCAGTCCTCGTGAGGATCGTTTTAACTTCGTGTGGCGTCAAATTCTGCGCCTCGTCTATGATGATGAACTGATTGGGTATGGTCCTACCTCTTATGAAGCTCAGCGCCTCTATTTCCATGATTCCTTTTTTCAAAAACTCTTTCAAGCTCAATCCAACTCTATCGAAGAGAAAGTCCAGATTGTCCATGATGGGTTGCATCCAAGGTTGAAGCTTCTCTTCGAGCCCCCCAGGTAAATAACCAACATCCTTCCCCATGGGGACGAGGGGACGGGCTACGACGATGCGCCGATATCTCTTCTGGTTAACCGTTTTTTCCAAGCCGCATGCGAGCGCTATCAGAGTTTTGCCTGTTCCTGCCATTCCAACCATCGTCACGAGTGAAACGCTGTCGTCCAACATGGCATCCATGGCGTACAGCTGTTCGTCATTCAAAGCTTGAACACCCCACACTGTGCTAGAAAAATCGAGACACAATTTCGCAGCCACGCCATTTTTCACTTTGAAATGACCCGTTGGACTTTTGATGTACTCGTTCTCACGAAAATCCCGCAGTTCCTGTCCTTCAACGATCGCTTCTTCAACTTCTCTGTAACCGTCAGGGAGCATGGCCAGATTCGATCGATCGGTGAGGTAGTCTTGGGCTTTGATACTGAGTGCCGAGGCTTTCACCCTCAAGCTTATATCTTTCGTCACGAGTATGGTTGGGATCGTGCTCGTTCTACTCAACCTCACCACGTATGCCAAGATCCAGTTGTCTAGATATTTCGAGTGGAAGTACTCAACGAAGTCCCTCCTCAGATCGGTGAGGCTCATCACGATGAGCGTTCCACCGTTCTCCAGTCTAACTCCTTTCGAGAGATCACCCGATTCCCTCAGTTTGTCGAGTTCTCTGACCACTTGCCTTGCGGATCTACCGACCGAGTCCGATCTGCGTTTCAACGAATCGAGTTCCTCCAAAACGGGCAAAGGTAGTACCACATTGTTATCTTCAAAAGCATAAATACTCTCTGGGTCGTGTACCAGTACGTTCGTATCCAACACGTAATTTTTCACCATTCTTCACCACTCCAAGTTCTTACAAGTTCTATCACGTCCATTTCCAGATCTCCGATCATCTTCAGGAAAACCTTTGCTGTCACAATGGCGTCGTCCAGAGCCCTGTGCGTAGGCTGGGGCAAATCGTATCGCTTCGCAAGCCAAGAGAGCGTCTTCTTTTCTTTGAAGATGTATTGAGCAATTTCGTGAGTGTCCAAAAAACGCACCGTCGGGAGAAAAGTACCAACCTCTTTTGCTGCGAAATCGAGGAAGGTCAGATCGAATCGCGCACGGTGAAAGACCATTATGGATCTGGTCATGTAGGCTTTGATCTTCTCGAAAACCTCTTCCATGTCCGGGGCACTTTGAAGCTGTTGGTTACCTATGCCGTGAACTTTTTCGATAACGGCTGGAATCTTTATCTTTGGATTCACCAAAGAATGGTATATCCCTCTGTAGAGGATCTTGCCCTTGTAAATGGGAACGAGTGCGACTTCGACGATCCGATCGCCCGCCAGAGGGTCTGTTCCTGTCGTCTCAGTATCCATGGCACAGAATATGTGATCAGTGAACTTGTTTTTCAAACGGCTCTCTCCTTGATGTGAACATCGAGCTGTGGGAACGGTATGACGATACCGTTCGCTTCGAGTTCTTCTCTTACTCTCCTCGCCAAGCTGTTGATGGCATCGAAATAATTTTTCCTCTTGATCCAAAAGAGCAGTTCAAAATCAACCGAAGAAGACGCAAATCCACTGAAGAGGATGGCATTCGTCACACCAGATTTTTCAATCAAGGGTTCTTCTTCGAGACATTTTTTGAGAACTTCGAGCACTTTCGCAAGATCGCTTCCGTAGGAAACGGAAACCTTCATGGAAAATCTCCTAACATCACTCGGCCAGAGATTGATCAAACGCTGGTTCCACACTTGTTTGTTGGGAATCAATACTTGCCTACCATCGAAGGTCCTCAAGACTGTATGGTTGTAATTGATCATCTCAACGGTGCCGACGATACCGTCTATCTCGACTACATCGTCATCGCGCAACTTCCCAGTCAAAATGACCAGCAAACCGGAGATGAAATTGGAGAGTGGTTCTTGAACAGCAAAACCTATCGCTATACCACCTATACCGAGCGCGGTCAGGTAGGGAAGCAAACTGACTTGCCAGATATCCATGATCACGAGAATGGCCACGAGTCCTATGAGCGTTGCGAGGACCGTTCGGAGGGTATTCCTCATCTTCATCTTTCTTCCAAGTATGTCAGCAGTCTTGATCGCTGCATTATAAATGAATTTATAAACCAAAAAGGCCACAAGGATGGTTATGGCGGTCTTGATGAGAGCGATCACGGTATCCATGTACGTGCCTCCTCTCTCTGGTCAATCAAAGATGATAACACACATCCCATTGAAGCTCCTGCTTCGAGTATAATCAGTTTATGAACGTAGGAGGTGGAGAATGTGAAGATCGTAGAATCTGCACCGAACTTCAGTGAGGGTAGAAGGGAAGAAATAGTGAGGGAAATATTGGCCCAAGTTGAGGGGACAAAAGAAGTTTGGATTCTGGATTGGTCCATGGACGCTGACCACAACAGGTCTGTTGTGACACTCGTCGGAGCACCGGAACCACTGATCGAGGTTCTATTCAAGATGACAAAGAAAGCCATGGAACTCATAGACATGAGGACGCACAAAGGTGAACATCCACGCATGGGAGCCACAGACGTCATACCACTGGTACCGGTCATGAACATAACGATGGAGGAATGCGTAGAACTTTCGAAAAAGCTTGGAAAGAGAATCGGTGAAGATCTGGGTATACCAGTCTTCTTGTACGAGAAATCGGCCACAGCCCCACACAGGGAAAACCTTTCCGAAATAAGAAAAGGCGAGTTCGAGGGGTTCTTCGAAAAGATAAAAGATCCCCTCTGGAAACCAGATTTTGGACCAGATCAAGTCCATCCGACGGCCGGTGTCACAGCCGTGGGAGCCCGAGAGTATCTGATAGCTTTCAACGTGAATCTTGGAACCAACAGGATAGAGATCGCAGAGAAGATCGCCAGAGCTGTACGGCACATAAGTGGTGGTTACAGATACGTGAAAGCCATCGCCGTGGATCTGAAAGAGAAGGGCATCGTTCAAGTCTCCATGAACATGACGAACTACAAGAAAAGTCCTCTCTTCAGAGTTTTTGAAACTATAAAGCGTGAGGCAGAAAGGTACGGAGTCCCAGTGGTTGGAACAGAGATCATCGGCATGGTCCCCATGCAGGCGATGCTCGAGGTTGCCCAGTTCTATCTACAGTTGGACGATTTCAACGTGAACCGGATCATAGAAACCAAAATTCTGGAAATCCTCGCTAAAAAGCTGGAAGGGGAGGAAAAATGATTCAGCTCGTCATCTCTGCGAAGAAGCTCTACACGCCCATGGGTAGTGCTGCAAAAGCGGGACAAGAGATGTCCAAACTGAACGTTTTGAAAGATGTTCACATCTGGGTTGAAGATGGGAAGATAGCCGAAATTTCCACCACGATGCCGAAGGATTTTGCGAGTTTCATAGAAGCGGATCTGGCGGTACCCGGTTTCGTGGACTGTCACACCCATGTGCCTTTCTACGGATTCAGGGAGAATGACTTTCTCAAACGTGTTGGTGGAGTGAGCTATCTTCAACTTCACAGTTCGGGCGGCGGCCTGTACGAAACGGTGGAAAAAGTCAGGCAGGCTTCAGAGAAGGATCTTGTGAAGTTCAATCTGAAAATCCTCAGAAACTTGTTGAAAAAAGGTGTCACGACCGTCGAGTGTAAAAGTGGCTATGGACTCGATAGGGAAAACGAATTGAAGCAGTTGAAGGTTGTTCACACGCTGTCCAAAGTCGTGCCTCAAGACATCGTTGCCACATTCATGGGAGCACACGCTGTTCCAAAAGATGTTGATGAAAAAGATTATGTAAATATTTTGATCGGGATGCTCGATGAGGTGAAGCAATACACCGATTTTGTCGATATCTTCTGCGACGAGGGTGCTTTCAGCGTGGAATCTACAAAGATGTACCTGCTCAAAGCTGCCGAGAAGGGTTTCAAGTTGCGCCTGCACGCAGACGAGCTCGCAAACATCGGCGCGAGTAGATTGGCTGCTGAACTTGGGGCTGTTTCTGCGGACCACTTGCTGAAAGTAGATGACGAATCTGTACGAGCCCTATCTAAAGCTGGTACTATAGCCGTGCTGATGCCTGCCACGAGTTTCCATCTGGGAGAAAATTATGCACCTGCAAGGAAACTCATCGAGTCTGGTGTTCCGGTAGCACTCGCGAGCGATCTCAATCCGGGATCGAGTCCGACGCTCGAACCGAGTTTCGTGA
>CAYXCE010000122.1:0-4888 GCA_964463395.1 uncultured Pseudothermotoga sp. | reverse complement strand
TGTTTACGCAGTTGGTTCAAAATTGCTGAGGCAAAAGGTTGACATCACAGCTGATGTGGTAGAAGTTAACGGTAAACCGTGCGCAAAAGCCGGTAGGTTTAAACAAGATCTATCTCGCCTCGAGGTAGTTCCAAAACGGTACTGGGAGGAGGTGTAAGCGTGATAGAAAAAGGTACGTGGCTCGTGAAAAAAGGTTTCGCTGAGATGTTTAAAGGTGGCGTCATTATGGATGTTACAAACGCTGAGCAAGCAAAGATAGCTGAAGAAGCTGGAGCAGTTGCAGTTATGGCTTTGGAACGAGTCCCAGCGGACATAAGAAAAGCTGGTGGTGTCGCACGAATGGCGAGCATATCAAAAATAAGAGAAATCATGGAAGCTGTGAGCATCCCAGTTATGGCGAAGGTCAGAATTGGCCATATTGCGGAAGCCAGAATTTTGGAAGCTCTCGGTGTGGACTTCATTGATGAATCTGAGGTGCTCACGCCAGCGGACGATAGATTCCATATCAACAAACATGAGTTCAAAGTACCATTCGTGTGTGGTGCTAGGGATCTGGGAGAAGCTCTGAGAAGAATCGCTGAAGGTGCAGCCATGATCAGAACCAAAGGGGAGGCTGGTACTGGGAACGTTGTTGAAGCAGTGAAGCACATGAGGAAAGTTATGGACGAAATCAGGCGGGTTCAAACTATGGCAGATGAAGAACTGGTCAGCTATGCTAAGGAAATTGGTGCACCTGTTGAGTTAGTGAAAGAGGTAAAAAGACTTGGTCGGTTACCTGTTGTGAACTTCGCTGCTGGTGGTATAGCAACACCGGCTGATGCAGCTCTCATGATGATGCTCGGAGCAGATGGTGTGTTCGTTGGATCTGGTATATTCAAGTCGAAAGAACCTGCAAAAATGGCACGAGCTATGGTGCTTGCAGTTACTTACTGGAATGACCCAGAAATGTTGCTCAAAATTTGTGAAGACATAGGCGAGCCGATGCCAGGTTTGGAAATAGCAACACTCGAAGTTCACATGCAAGAGAGAGGGTGGTAAGAATTGCTGATCGGTGTACTTGCACTACAAGGAGATTTCAGAGAACACATCTGGTCATTTCGAAGACTTGGTGTGGAAGCTTTTGCAGTGAAAACCGTTTCAGATCTGGAAAAAATAAGCGGCTTAGTGATACCTGGAGGTGAGTCGACGAGCATCGGGAGAATAGCACATGCGACTGGTGTTGGAGGAAAGATCGTACAACTTGCAAAAGAAGGTCTACCCATATATGGTACTTGTGCTGGTATGATACTGCTTGCGAAGAAAATTGTTGATCATCCGGACCAATACACCTTTGGTTTGATGGATATCGGCGTGAGACGTAACGCATACGGTAGACAGATCGAGAGCTTTGAGGTTCACCTCGATGTTGTAAAGATAGGTAGGGTGAAAGCAGTTTTTATAAGAGCCCCTAAGGTAGTAGAATGGAGCAGTGATGTGGAAGTTTTGGCAACGTATGAAGATACACCTGTCCTGGTGCAACAAGGTAACTTGTTGGCGAGTTCTTTTCATCCAGAGTTAACAGATGATCTGAGGATTCATGAATACTTCGTCAGAATGGTAGTTGATCGATATGAAAGTATACGTTGAGTTTCCCGACAGAGACATATTTGAAAAGCTTTGCTCAGCGATCTTTTTGTCAGGTGGAGTTGTTGTTGCTCGTGAGATCGATGCAGATTTGTTCGTGGGAGAAAAGGTCCATCCATTCTTGAGCACTATCCTTGTGTCTAATAATGTACCGGAAGATCTTTCAAGTGTAGTGGATGTCTTACTGCCTGTGCAATCACTTCAGTATTATCTAAAGAAATTCAACCTGATTTTCTGTTATTTCACGTACGGAGCAAGTTTGGAGGATTTCCTGAATGAAGAGATTTACAAATCTCACCGGTATGGTTTTCCACTGTGTGTTCTCCTACTGCGCCTCGTTAATTCAGACACGCATTTGCTTCAAAGACTATATTGTACTCTCAAAAACCAGGCAAGAGAATCCGACAAACTTTTCGTCTACGATAATGCTTCAATAGTTGCAATCCTCCCGTACACAACCTTAGAGGGGGCAAAAATTTTTGCCCGTAGGGTTTTGAGGAGATCAAAAACGATAAATTGGATTGGAAAGAACCCAGAAATTGTTGCTTCTGTAACGCAAGTAACAGCAGATCTCGATGCAAGCGAAACGCTATCGAAACTGGAAGAGTTTGCAAAGAAAGCTCTCGAATCAGGTCAGAGACTGATAGCTATCTGATGGGTGGGAAAAACATCGCCCATTTTGTCCCGCCCGCTCGACGGTTATAGCAAAAGCTTGCAATAATGGTTATATTAAAACACGAGATCGACAATGTTGTTAGTTAATTAAAAGGCCTGGCATTGGCCAGGCTTTTCATTGTATTTTGAGCTCTTCAAATAATTTTTGAAGCAACTCCTTAGCCACTCTGGATTGTGCTTCGATGGTTGAAGCGCCTATATGAGGTGTAGCCACGACATAGGGAAGTTGCAATAATTTTTTTCTGAGTTCGTCATTCGGAGGTTCTACTTCAAACACATCGAGTGCCGCAGCATAAACCTTCCTCTTCATAAGGGCGTCATACAATGCAGCTTCGTCTATCACGCCGCCACGCGACGCATTCACGATGATCACACCATCTTTCATCTTGGCTATGCTTTGAGCGCTTATCAGGTGCTTCGTTTCCTTTGTTAGAGGAACGTGTAACGTAATGAAATCGGACACAGCGTAGAGTTCATCCAAATTCACAAGCTTGACACCTTCGAATGCTTGCACGTATGGATCGTAAGCCACAACGTTCATACCGAAAGCGATCGCCCTTTTAGCTACTTCCTTGCCTATGGTCCCAAGTCCAATAATACCAAGTGTTTTCCCAAACAGCTCTATACCTTCAAGCTCTTTTTTTGTCCAGAGCCCGTTCTTCAGATCGACAGTTCCTCTCGCTATGTGTCTTGCAGCTGAAAGCATTAAACCGAAAGTTAATTCGGCAACCGAGATAGCACTCGCACCTGGCGTGTTCAGAACCTTGATACCTTTCTTTTGGGCAGCTTCGACATCTATGTTGTCCAGTCCAACACCAGCTCTACAGATCAATCTCAATTTTGCTCCCTTGTCTATCAAATCAGCTGTAACTTTCGTAGCACTTCTAACGATGAGTACCTCTATTTCAGGCATAAGCGCAAGAAGCCTTTCTTTATCAAGGTGTTCACAAGTGACGTTGAGCTGTGGTTTCGATTTCAAAATCTCGATCGCTTCTTTTTCCAGCGGGTCATTCACATGTACCCTTATCATCCCGCAACCCCCTCGCGATGGAAAATTTCCATTGCGGCTTTCACACCCTCGCCAAACCTCACAGGATAACCGAGTTCGTGTAAAGTAAATTCTAAAGCAGAAATAGCCGCGATGGTGTCGAAGATCGAAACATATCCAAGATGTGCGATTCTGAATATCGTGTTAGTTATCTTTCCTTGCCCGCCAGCGATCGTCACACCATATTTGTCCCTCATGATCTTCGTGATCTTCTTGGATTCCAAACCTGAGGGAACCCTGACAGCTGTGCAAACGTTTCCAGGCCGTTTCGAGAACAATTCAAGCCTAAGAGCTTTAATGGCGCTACGTGTGGCTTCGCCTAGAATTCTGTGCCTCTCCCAGACATTCTCTATACCCTCTTCTTTCAACATCCTGATACTTTGATTGAGCATGTAAATCATGTTCACTGCCGGTGTCCAAGGATTATCTGGATAGTTCTCTTCATAATACCTCAAATCAAAGTAGTATTTGGGACACCTATTGTTTTTCACTCGTTCCCAAGCTTTCTCACTCAGTGTTATAAAAGCTAACCCCGGAGGCATCATGATACCTTTTTGTGATCCTGCAACGACTACGTCAACACCCCATTCATCCATTTTCAAAGGTTCAGCGAGTAGACCGCTGATCTCATCTGTCACCAAAACCTTATCTGTGTCTTTCGTCAACTGGGCTATTGCTTGAAGGTCTATCACAGTCCCTGTGGAAGTTTCGCTATGGGTCGTCAGGATAACTTTAGCATCTGGATGTTCTCTCATCGCCTTTTCGATTTGTTCGGGTGTGACGGCATCTCCCCATTCAAGTGCTATCTCAACGACCTCGATGCCGTAAGCCTCACATATCTCCTTCCAGCGTTCACCAAACTTTCCAGCCACGACAACGATCGCTTTTTCGCCTGGATTGAGCAGATTCGTTACAGCAGCCTCCATTGCTCCTGTTCCCGAAGAAACAAAAGCGTAGACTCGATTCGACGTCTGGAACAAATAGCGCGCCTCATCTAATGTTTTTTCCATTATTTCAAGGAACTGCGGTGTTCTATGATGGATAGTTTCCTTCGCACCAGCCAGGAGCACATCCACAGGTACCGGTGTTGGACCGGGTGCCATGATATAGTGTTTCTTCAGTTTGAACATGCGCATCCCCCCAACTGAAGTTTTCCGTGGTTAGTTTACCATTGAATGTGAAATTCTTCTTAGATTTTGTTTAGCAAGAACTTGCGTGCAGAAAATTGCATTATGCAAACTATTGCAGAAAGCGATTTTTCTCTTTCAAAGAGAGAGTCAATCTCACACACGTATCTGGCATGACTTTGATAACACCCTTAAGGGGTGAGTTCAGTGGAGTTTCGTTTTTCAAAACTGGCACAGAGATTAAAGTCTTCGATGATAAGAGAGCTACTTAAGTACGCAAATGTACCTGGTGCGGTCTCTTTCGGAGGAGGTACCCCCGATCCTGAAACTTTTCCGAGGTACCAACTTGCGGAGATTGCGCGAGAAGTTATCGAGAAAGAGTACAAGTACACTTTGCAGTACGCCACTACCGAAG
>CAYXCE010000121.1:0-4893 GCA_964463395.1 uncultured Pseudothermotoga sp. | reverse complement strand
GTCCTACTTTCTCGCTTCGATAGAAAGAAACAGACTTTCGAGGATAATCTTTCCGAACGGAGATAAAACGAAACAGCAGGTGAGAGAGATCGCAGCCAAAGCACAGATCCACGTTCATTCCAAAAGAGAATCTCAAGATCTTTGTTTCATACCCGACGAAGATCAAGAGAGGTTCTTCCAAGATCGGGGTGTGACTTTCGAACCTGGTCCTATATACGACGTTCAGGGCAGAGAGATCGGCCAACACAGAGGTTTGGTGAACTACACGATTGGCCAGCGAAAGATAGGAGTTTCGCTGGGTAAAAAGATGTACGTTGTTAAGTTGGATGCACGAAGGAACGCGTTGATCGTCGGAGAAGAGAAGGATGTTTATCGTGACAGATTCACCGTGAACCGACTCAACCTCTTGGTCGATCTTCCGGAAGAGTTCAGAGCCAGAGTGAAAGTGAGGAAGAACAGCCCAGAGGTCCCTTGCCATGTACGGCACGATGGTTTCAAAGCTGAGGTCAAAAGTGACGAACCCATCTTCGCCGTCACGCCCGGACAGATAGCCGTTTTCTACGATGGAGATCTCGTGCTCGGTGGAGGAATAATTGAAGATAATTTGTGATACAATTTTGAATTAAGAAAAAGCAAGAAGGAAGTGGTGATTTGATACCTCTATACGATACGATACCCAGCCGGAGGAAACCGTACGTTGTGTACGCGTTGATCGGAATAAACGTGGCGGTGTTCATCTACCAGTTGCTTTTGTCGAGGATAGAGTTGATCGGCTTTCTTTACAACTTTGGGCTCGTGCCTGCACGTTTCACCTCCAGCAGGTGGTCTGTGATATGGCAGCTCCGCACCGGTTTGAGCCTTCATTCGAACAGATGGTTGACGCTTTTAACTCACATGTTCATCCACGGTGGTTGGTCCCATCTGATTGGGAACATGTGGTTTTTGGGATTGTTCGGAGACAACGTTGAAGATGAGCTCGGCCACGTGAGGTTCTTGATCTTTTATCTTTCTTCCGGTGTGCTCGCGAGTTTGACGCACTTTTCTTTGAACTTGAACTCTCAAGTTCCGATGGTCGGTGCCTCAGGCGCGATATCTGCGGTGATGGGTGCTTATTTTGTGTTGTTTCCATATTCGCGCATCGTGTCGTTGGTGCCTTTTTACTTCTTCATGCCTTTCTTGGTGGCCATACCCGCGTTCACATACCTCTTCTTCTGGTTCATCTTTCAAGTGCTGAGTGGTTTGTTCGATAGCCCAACCGGCTCGGGCATCGCTTACTGGGCGCACATAGGTGGCTTCGTTGTTGGGATGATCTACGGCTACATTCGTCGCAGGAAAAGGTATTACTGGTGAGGGAGGTTTGCCATGTTCAGAGAGCTGACGATAGAGGATTGTCTAGAGCGTAAGGGTGAAGATCTGTTGGATGCGTCGTTGGCCGAGATAGAAAGGTTGGAACCCCAGCTGAGAAGTTTCATAACCGTGTTGGAGAAAGAGCAAATTCAAGTGAACGAAGGTCCGTTCAAGTGGATTCCAATAGCCATAAAGGACAACATCGTCACCAAGGATGTCAGGACTACGTGCGCTTCCAAGATCCTTGAAAATTACGTGCCGCCGTACGATGCGACGGTGGTCAAAAAACTCAAAGATTCCGGCTTCGCCATCGTTGGAAAGACCAACCTCGACGAGTTCGCCATGGGCTCGAGCACGGAACGTTCGGCCTTCTTCGTTACTCGCAATCCCTGGGACACTTCGTGCGTGCCGGGTGGGAGCAGTGGTGGTTCTGCAGCCGCGGTCGCCAGCGGAGAGGTCGTGGCAGCTCTGGGTAGCGATACGGGGGGCTCAGTGAGACAACCTGCAGCTTTCTGTGGCATCGTGGGATTCAAGCCCACTTATGGGCTAGTGTCGCGCTACGGGCTCGTGGCCTTCGCTTCTTCGCTCGATCAGATCGGTCCAATGACAAAAAGTGTGAGGGATGCGGCGATATTGATGCAGATCATCTACGGAAGAGACCCCAAGGATTCAACCACTGTCGATGTGAAGATGGACTTTTTGTCTCAAATAGAAGGAGGCATAGAAGGCCTTCGTTTCGCCGTTCCCGTTGAAGTTTACGAATACGAGGGTCTCGACGATGAAGTGGCACAGAGATTCGAAGAGATGATCAAGC
The DNA here is from genome assembly GCA_964463395.1 of uncultured Pseudothermotoga sp. GTDB lineage: Bacteria > Thermotogota > Thermotogae > Thermotogales > DSM-5069 > Pseudothermotoga_A. Next base: position 2,732 of record CAYXCE010000121.1, on the reverse strand, counting down.
TCGCTGAAAAGCTCGGAGCCAGGGTGGAAAAGGTGAAGATCCCAACGCTCAAGTACGCGGTGGCGACTTATTACGTGATAGCACCAGCCGAGGCCAGTTCGAACTTGGCGCGTTACGACGGTGTCAAGTACGGCCTGCGCATCGAAAAGACCGGCCTGAAAGAAACTTATTCCGTCACCAGAACGGTCGGTTTCGGAGAGGAAGTCAGGAGGAGGATCGTTCTGGGTACCTTCACGCTGAGCGCTACGTACTACGAAGCTTACTTCAACAAAGCTCAGAAGGTGAGAAAGTTGCTCGCCAACGATTTGAACGAAGTTTTTGACGAATTCGATGCCATCATCACCCCCACATCACCGATACCCGCGTTCAAGATAGGCTCGATCACAGATCCTCTCGCTTACTATCTCATGGACGTTTTCACAACGTTCGCCAACTTGGCCGGTATACCAGCCTTGAGCGTTCCTTTCGGTTTCGCGCGGAATTTGCCGGTGGGTGTTCAGATTTCAGGGAAGAGGTTCGACGATCCCAAGGTTTTGAGGATAGGGAGAGCCATCGAGAAGTTTTCGCCGTACAACGAGAACGGTCGAATACCCCTGCCGGTGGTGAGAGCATGAGGTTCAAGACCGTGATAGGTTTGGAGATACACGTTCAGCTCTCAACGAAGACCAAGGCTTTCTGCAACTGTAGTGCGGACGTGTTCGAATTGCCCCCGAACACGGCCGTCTGTCCCGTGTGTACGGGTCAGCCTGGAGCCCTACCGATCGTGAACCAGACCATGATCGACTACGCTATAAAACTCGCTTTGGCTCTCAACTGCAAGGTGAACCGATATTCGAGGTTCGACAGGAAGAACTATTTTTATCCCGATCTGCCGAAAGGTTATCAGATAAGTCAATACTTCTATCCACTCGCGACGAACGGTCATCTCGATATAGACGTCGATGGGACGACGAAGCGTGTGAGGATAAGAAGATTGCACCTGGAAGAGGACGCCGGCAAGCTCCTCCATGAGGGGGATTCGATAACGCAAGCCAAGTTCTCCTTGGTGGACATGAACAGGTGCGGTATCCCATTGGTTGAAATAGTGACGGAGCCGGATTTATCTTCGCCAAAGGAGGCTCGAATCTTCACAGAGAAGTTGCGCTCGATACTGAGGTATCTGAAGATCAGCACCGGTGATATGGAAAAAGGTGCGCTGAGATGCGATGCGAATATTTCCATGATGGATCTAGAGAGAAATGTTTCCAGCAACAGGGTCGAGGTCAAGAACATGAATTCGTTCAAGTTCATAGAGAAAGCTTTGGAGTACGAAGAGCAGAGGATCATGGAAGCCCTCATGAAAGGTGAAAACGTCGAAAAAGAAACGCGTGGCTGGGACTTAACAACGAAGACCACAGTGTCGATGAGAGGTAAGGAAGAAGAGAGTGACTATCGTTACTTTCCTGAGCCGGACATACCTCCAGTCCTCGTCAGCGAAGAGAGGATTGAGAAACTCAAAGCCAGCTTGCCGGAACTACCGGATCAGAAGAAGCTGAGGTTCGTCCAGATGTACGGACTTCCCGATTACGATGCGGCGGTGCTCACGGCGGACGAAGCTATCGCGGACTTCTTCGAATCGTGTGCCCGTTTGACTGGCAAGCCCAAAGAATCCAGCAACTGGATCATGACGGAAATGCTCAGGGAAATGAAGGAATCCGAAGAAGAGTTGAAGATCAAGCCCGAACACATAGCCGAGCTCATAAAACTCGTCGATGGTGGGGAAATATCGATAAAGACAGCCAAAGAGATCTTTCCAGAAGTGTTCAGAACTGGTAAAATGCCCAGCCAGATCGTTGGAGAGAAGGGTCTGAAACAGTTGAGCGACGAGCAGACCATAGTGGAGATCGCGAAAAAAGTCCTCGAAGAGAATCCTGCCGTTGTGAATCAGTACAAGGCTGGTAAAACGAACGTTCTTTCTTTCTTCGTGGGTCAGATCATGAAACGAACACGCGGGACTGCGAATCCAAAGCTTGTGAACGAAGTGCTGAGGAGGTTGCTCGAAGGGTGAGACTGAAGCATCTGACGCTTCTTTTGGTTTCGATCTTTGCGATCGTTTCTCTGAGCGTGGAGATGCTCTACGTCGATGGGATGACACATTTCATCAACGTGGGCAACCTGTTGATCAGAGTTTCAGAGGACGATCTTCAGCTCGGAGCGATGTACTCGCACGAAAGGACGAAAGTGAGAAGGATTGGATTTCTCAGATTCAAGGAAGCTCAGGCTGAATTGGACATCGGGTTCACGCTCGGGAGAGGTTGGTCTGCGATCGTTGCGATCGGGGTGGAAACCTACGGCCTCACACCTTCGAACTACGACATGCTCTTCTGCGTGGGCCAGGACGAATCGTACGCACTCATCAACGTGGAGCAGAAATTCTTCTTGGGGAACTATGTGGTGAACTTTTCGTCTTTCGACAGCGTGGGCCCCGTGACGCTCGGGATGAGCAGGATGTATCTGAGGGCACAAGGACGCGAGATTGGACTGTACAGGTTGGACAGCGCCGTCTTCGCAGGTTTCTATCCCCTCACGAGGGGTCAGACGGGGGACGAGGGGTTCTTCATCGGTGTAGGTTGGAAAGATGGATTTTCTGGTGCGCTTGGGGGAAGGTTCAGATTTTCTGTGAAAGAAACGATATCCTCCATCGACGTCGTTTTGGTGTTGAGTCAGGAGAAACCCTCTCTGGGTATCAGGGG
>CAYXCE010000120.1:2461-4912 GCA_964463395.1 uncultured Pseudothermotoga sp. | reverse complement strand
GCATTGGTTTAGATGAACCACTTGGTCCAGGTACTGTCATCACTGAAGCGCTCGAAGGACTCGAATTCAAATCTGGTCGATTCAACTTGACCCTCTCAAAACCTGCCTATTTCTTCTTCTTGGACAAAAACCCAGGCGCTTATTTTCTACACGAGACGGAATACATATTGGTCTACGATGACAAGAGCGTAGCAACCTACACCGCGTATTCGTGGCCTGTCATAAATGGAAAAACTCCACCACACTTGATCAAGGATTACAGAGACATACCGAGCAACTACATAGTTGATATGAGAATGCCTCCAAAACCAACAGGTCGAGTGATCCAAGAATTTCAGTCCGTGGTCTATCCCAGCGAAGTTAAGATTGGTTTCATTGTGGTTGAAGGTCTCACAAAAAATGAGCGTTGTTACGACGACGCTTCTGACACATGCCTCAACGCTGTGAGTGTTTTTAAAAGCTATTGCAGAAAAATTGACAATGTTGATAGTGATTGCGTATTCGATGTAATAACTGAGGAAGGTGCCGCCAATGTACTGAACAGCATCGACCATCTTGTACAAGAAGGAGCGAAAGTCATAACGATATTCATAATCGCCCACGGTGGAACAGATTCGATAAGGCTCGGAGGTCAAACTTTTACAGTCCAGCAGTTCAGAAATAAGTTCACCCAGTATTCAGGAATTAAATTCAATTTGATACTGGGTTCATGTCACAGTGGAAGTTTTGTGGATGATCTGGATGATCTCAGCAACGTGGCCGTCTTGACAGCTTGTCGAAGCAATGAAAACGCATACCCTGATATTGACAATAGTGGTTCCACAAGTGATGCCAATTCACAGGATGTGGGGTCAGAATGGACGAGTTCATTGCTGGAGGCTTTCGCTTCCATAATATCAGATTCGCAGAAATACTCGAGGATAGAGAATTTAGCGATGATTTATGGCTATGCTATCCCGGAGATAAGCATCATCTTGTGGCAATCATGGTACGGGGCTCTCGGGATGAATCAGTATTTTGACCTAAAAACGAACCTGGATTTGACCAATAGAATAGGTTGGAGTAACCCAGACAAATATTTCCCTTGGGAAGATTGAAAAACTTTAAAAAGCAAAAGCCCCCGAGCGGGGGCTTTCTTTTTACACGTTTCAGCTGAATTCTGAAGCAGTGAAATTTCGTGCTAAACTATCAGGGGTGATAGATACTATCAGGGGTGATAGTATGCTCTTTGATCCAAAGCCCAAGGCTGTTCGCGAAGATCTCTACGATAGAGAAAAGGAACTCGAAACCCTGCACAAAAACGACGATCCTTTGACGCTCATACTGGCTCCGAGAAGATTTGGAAAAACATCCCTGCTCAAGGTGTTTTTGAACGAAACGGATAAACCACACATCTTACTCGATTGCAGAGCCATTATTTCCGTCGGGACCACGAAGGAGAATTTTTTGAGAAGCTTTGTACAGCAACTCGAGAAACTCACAGAAAAGGACAATTCACTGTTAAAAATCCTCAAGAAGATCAAGGGGTTGAGGATATTTGGACTCGAGATATCGCTCACGAACGAGAAAGAGCTCCAACTCATAGAACTTCTCGAGAAACTGAACGACTGGGTCGCAAGACACAATAAAAAACTGATTTTGGCTTTTGATGAAGCACAACTTTTGAGGTTTCTCAAAAGGGCTTGGAGTTTCGATTTCGTTCAACTGTTCGCACACGTCTATGATAACCTCGACAGCGTGCAGATCGTTCTGACGGGATCTGAAGTGGGTATCCTCGAAGATCTGCTGGCGCTCGAAGATCCAAAATCACCTCTGTACGGACGATACGTCAAAGAGATCCACATTCCAAAGCTCGAACCGACCGAATCGAAAGATTTTCTACAAAGGGGTTTTTCGCAGTATGGCCTCGAGGTTCCCCAGGAGATCATAGAATCTGTCGTGCAGAGGCTCGATGGAATCATAGGTTGGTTGGTCTATTTCGGTAAGAGGACAACAGATTTTGGAAGGATCGGTCGAAAAATTTTGGATGAGATCGTTCATGAAGCCAAGCAGCTGGTTTTAGAGGAGCTCGAAAGTCTGTTCCAACTCAGTCCCAAGTACAAACACGTGCTCAGAGCAGTCGCTCTGGACGTACACAGCTGGAGTGACATCAAAGAAACCGTTGAAACGAAGACAAAAACGAAACTCACCGATACTTCCTTCAACAGGATCCTCACCAAATTGGTGAAGATGGGATACCTCGAGATCGAGAGAACGAAGTTCAACCAGTACTTCATCATCGATCCCATCGTGAAAGAAGCGATGAAGAGTCCCTGAATCTTTGCGTGAGTGTGTTGAACAGTCCGTTCGCTACCACTAAAAAATTCTTTCCCATCCGACGATTCACCACCGCTTTGAATGGTGAATTTTCTAACAGAACGAATTCCTTTAGAAAAGTATGATACAACATTT
>CAYXCE010000120.1:0-2451 GCA_964463395.1 uncultured Pseudothermotoga sp. | reverse complement strand
ATTCGATGCTGATCAACCGGGAGAGAAAAAACGTTTCTTCAGCAGAGGGCTCGATCGGATCGTGCAGAGCTACTGATCACACACGGTCGAAGAAGGGGCGGTAAGACTTTTCTTCTACGGTGATGCGGTCTTTTTCACAGCAGATCTTTCCGGAAGTTTTGCCATCATGAACAGATTTCTACAACAGATCGAACCCGTGCTTGGACTACCAAAAAATTTGAAAATCAACACGTAATCCTTCCACTTTCTTTCGATGGTCATCGAAGATGGTAAATTCAGTATCGTCGTGTTCGATGAATTTCAGTACATCCCCACCAAGGACGAGGCGTTCATCTCGACACTTCAACGTTGGTGGGATGAAGTGTTCTGGAATTACAACGTGAAATTCGTACTGTGTGGCTCGTACATCGGTTTGATCGAAAAAGTAGTTTTAGATTACAACAGTCCAACATATGGTAGAAGAACGGCACAGCTTGAGATAGAACCTCTCAGTTTCTTCGACGCGATCGATTTCTTGAACTTCAAAGAAACGGCAGATTCTGTGCACGCTTACGCGGTGGAATACCTTTATACTTGAAAGAGTTTTCACAATTCCTCGATCTCGAAACCGCACTCAAAGAAAAGGTGTTATTGCCCGGACAGTTCCTACTCAAAGAAGGAAGGTTTCTGACCATTGAAGAGTTCAAAAAAGAACCCTCGACGTATTTCTCCATCCTACAGGCGATCGCTAACGGTAAGACCACCCCAAACGAGATAGCGAACGAATGCAGAACGGATACGAGCGCCATCGGGACCTATCTTTCAAAGCTTGTCGAATTGAAACTCGCCAGGAACGAACACTCTTTTCGGAAATCTTTCCCAAAAAGATGCTCTACGTTCTCTTCTCAAAGAGTGGATTCGAAGGGTTGGAAGAGAATGACGAAACGAAACTGGTCTCTGTAAACGATCTGTTGGCGCACAGAAATTCGCCGTGGTCATGTTCTCATCCACTATAAAGAAAAAACCTCTACTGAAATTTTGAAGCTATCAGCTCGTTTCGAGCGATTAGGGTGAGCGGTATCCGAGTCTGTTATACTCTAACCAAAAAGATTGGGGGTTGAAAGATGAAAGCTAGATCGTTGATCATACTGGTCAGCGTGGTGCTCGTTTTCGTATACTTCATGACCGGCATCTACCAAGTCGATCCTTCACAGGTGGCGCTCGTCAAGACCTTTGGAAAGTACAGCCACACCACTGGTCCAGGGATCCATTTCCACGCACCGTATCCGTTCCAAACGCACGTGATCGTCGATGTACAAACGATTCGAAAACAGGAGATCGGTTTCAGAACGATCCGACCTGGTCAGTACACCGCCAAGAAAGAAGAGGCTTTGATACTCACGGGCGATGGAAACATCGTATCAGTTGAAGCCGTCGTGCAGTTCCGCGTGAACGATCCTGTGAAGTTCGTCTTCAGGGTCGAAAGACCGGAAGAACTTGTGAAATTCACAACAGAGTCAGCTTTGAGAGAAAGGATCGCTAAAAGGACAGTGGACGAAATTTTGACCGCGGAAAGAGACAGAGTCGCCTACGAAGTCCAGCAGATGGTTCAGCAACTTCTCGATGAATACGATGTTGGCATCACGGTGCTGAACGTTCTACGTCAAGAAGTGGTGCCGCCTCAACCCGTGATAGCTGCCTTTGATGACGTCAACAACGCAAAACAGGACAAAGAACGTTACATAAACGAGGCACTCAAATACGCCAACAATCTGATCCCCTCAGTCGAGGGAGAGGCGAAGAAGATCGTGCTCGAAGCCGAGGCCTACGCGCAGCAGAAAATACTGCAAGCTGTCGGTGAAACTCAGCGATTTTTGAGCATCATGAAAGAATACAAGAGCGCACCGAAGATCACTGAAACGAGGCTCAGGATAGAAACCCTCGAAGAAGTTTTACCGAAAGCCAAGAGGATCATTCTACTCGATGAATCTCAGAAAATCACTTTCTTCAACCTCGACAGCCTGTTGGGTGGTGGTGCGAAATGAAATGGGTCGTTCTTTTGACTGTCGTGTTCATACTCACCGCCGTGGTGATTTTCGCTTTTCTGTCTTTCTTCATCGTCGATCAAACACAGTACGCGATCGTCTTGAGATTCGGCGAGATAAGAAAAGTCATCTCTGAACCGGGTCTTTATATGCGCACACCTTTCGTGGACAACGTCATTCGATTGAGCAAGCGCTACTATATCTACGACATTCCCGTGGAAAAGATCATCACACTGGACAAGAAAACTTTGCTGGTCGATTCTTACGCGATCTGGCGAATCTCAGATCCGAAAAAATTCATAGAATCCGTCAGAACTGTCAACTTGGCTCTTTCAAGGATAGACGATGTGGTCTACTCGGGTTTGAGAAACACGCTCGCCAAGCTCGAGTTCGACGACATAGTCACGGGTGAAAGGCAGTACTTGAT
>CAYXCE010000119.1:0-4946 GCA_964463395.1 uncultured Pseudothermotoga sp. | reverse complement strand
CTCACCGACAGTCTCACTGGGCCGAACGTGAAGATGATGCTTTTGAACGTGAATGAACCTCAGGATCGCGGAAGGATCTTTTCGATCTTCAATCTGACCGATTCTTTGGGAACAGGCATCGGCAGATGGATCGGAGGTCTGTTGTCTGTGAGTTTCGGTTCGTTGGCAGCGGCGATGAAGGTTTCTGCGTACTTTTGGTTGATTTGTGCTTTCTTTTTGTTCCTGCTCGTGTTCAAATTTTCGAAAGACGTCGAATCTCTCGAATCTCGCATGATCGCTCTCGCTCAACAGATGGACAAGTGAGGGGGTGTTCAGTGTGTTCTCTAAAGATTTTCTCTTCGGTGCGTCCATGTCGGGCTTTCAAGTCGAGATGGGTTACGGTAAGAACGATGTGGATCCCAACACGGATTGGTTCGTCTGGGTGAGGGACGCAGAAAACTTGATCAACGGTGTGGTGAGTGGACATCTTCCAGAATACGGCGTGGGGTATTGGTACAACTTTCCAACGATACACAAACTCGCAGCTGATTTTGGTATGAACGTGCTTCGAACGAACGTCGAGTGGTCGAGGATCTTTCCAAAACCCACCTTCGATGTACCCGTCAAAGTGGTGCAAGATGAGAGTGGCATCAAATCGGTACAGATCGACGAGAAAACTTTGAGATCACTCGATGAACTTGCAAACAAAGAGGCTGTGGAACACTATCGAGAGATCTTCTCAGACATGAGAAAAAAGGGTTTGAAAGTGTTTTTGAATCTGACACACTTCACATTACCGATCTGGTTGCACGATCCGATCGCAGTCCACAGAAGACAGGAAACAGAAAAGTTAGGTTGGGCGAATGAGAAGAGCATCGTCGAGTTCGCAAAATTTGCGGCCTACGTGGTCTGGAAGTTCGACGATCTGGTAGATATGTACAGCACCATGAACGAGCCCAACATCGTCAGCCAGATGGGTTACGTGATGTGCGTGTCTGGCTTCCCTCCTGCACGATTCGATCCAGAGATGTTCCTCAAAAGTTTGATCAACCAGATAGTTGCACACGCGAGAGCCTACGATGCCATGAAAGCGTTGACGAAAAAGCCCATCGGTTTGATCTATTCCGCCTCGGTGTACGAATCTGTCGAGAAAGATGAAGAGCTCGAACAGAGTGCAGCACAGTTCATGAACTACATGTTCTTGGACGCCCTGACGAGCGGTATGCTTTTGTTCCAAACCAGGGAGGATCTGGCTGGGAGACTGGATTTTCTGGGCATCAACTATTACACACGTACCGTGATTCAGAAAATTCCTCCGATGCAACTCGGCATCGCAACCATCGATTGGACGATCTGCCCGGGTTATGGTCACTTCTGCCAACCTGGGAATTTCTCGAAAGATGGAAGACCCGTGAGCGATTTCGGTTGGGAAACTTACCCTGAAGGTTTGCTCAAGCTTCTACACGCCATGAACGATAGATACAGTCTTCCGATGTACGTGACTGAGAACGGTGTGGCGGACGGCCGAGACTGGCTCAGACCTTACCATCTGGTTGGGCACATGTACGCCGTGGAGAGGGCGATAGAAGAGGGCGTGAACGTGAAGGGCTATCTGCATTGGAGTATCGTCGACAACTTCGAATGGGCGAAAGGTTATCACATGCGTTTCGGCCTTGCGGAAACGGATTATCAAACCAAAACTTACACACCGAGACCATCGATGTACATATTCAGAGAAATAGTCAAAGATCTCTCCACAGAAAAATTCAAAAGCTATCTGCGTTCACCCTACGAGATCTGGAGAACAAGCTGATATCTTCAATGAACAACCGAAAAGAATTGAGTGCGCACAAAACCATCACGCCGGTGTCTGCGAAGACACCCTGCCACATGGTCGCCTTACCGAACGCTGCGAGAACGATGAACAGAGCTTTCACACCGATCGCCAACACGATGTTCTGAAGCACGATCCTTCTCGTTTTTCTGCCGATAGAGAATAACTGCCAAATTTGCGCAGGCTCACCACTCATCACGACGGCATCGGCCACCTCGATCGCCGCATCGTTTCCGAGCGAGTTCATCGCAACTGCTACGTCTGCCCTTGACAGGGCAGGTGCATCGTTCACGCCGTCACCCACGAACATCGTCACACCACTTTTCATGATCTTTTCTTCCAACAGAGCAAGCTTGTCTTCGGGTTTCAACTCGGCAAAGTAGGGAACATCACCTAAACTCGTTGCAACTTCACGAACTGCTCCCCACGAATCACCGCTCATGATGTAAACCTTCAGTCCTCGTCGCTTCAATTTTTTGACGGTTTCGAAAGCCGTTTCCTTCAGTTTTTCTTTGAATGTGAGCGTGCCGGCATAGAGTTTATCGACAGAAACGTGTACGGCCTTCGTGTTGAGCTCGCACACGTGCTTTGGATGTTCTATGTTTTCTTTATGCAAGAATTTATCGTTACCCAAATGGACCAGTTTATTTTTGACGAAGGCCCTCACTCCCAAACCAACGAACTCCTTCGGTTCTTTCAGCAGAGCGTGGTCGGTCTTGAAAGCATCCGACACGGCTCTGGCCAGAGGATGGTTCGAACTGAGCCCCGCGTGGGCCGCGAAGAAAAGAACTTCATCTTTTGAAAAACCGTTGTGTGATTCAACGGAAACGAGTTCTAACTTCGGTTGAGTCAAAGTACCGGTTTTATCGAACACCACATTTTTGACGTTTGCCACCGCATCGAGATACTCTGCGCCTTTAACGAAAATGCCGGTTCTTGAAGCTTTACCGAGCCCCGCGACGTAAGCGAGGGGAACACTGAGCACCAAAGCGCACGGACAAGAAACGACCAGCAGAATCAACGCTCTGTAGAGTGAATCTGAAAAACTCAGTTTGAAAAAGATGGGCAAAACGAAGATCAACAAAGTTGCCATCGAGACAACAATCGGAGTGTAATACCTTGCAAACGCCGTGATGAACCTCTCAGTTTTCGCCTTTCTTGCACGTGCTTCCTCGACGAGTTGAATTATCCTTGCCATCGAGGATTCTTCGAAGTTTTTCGATATTCGAACCTTTACGTTCCCGTTAACCACGATCGAACCCGCGTAGACTTCGTCCATCGTGGTGACTGTTCGTGGCAGGGATTCTCCCGTCAAGTGTGAAAGATTCACTTCCGCTGTGCCTTCCACAACGATCCCATCGCTCGGGATTTTTTCACCAGTCCTGACGAGAACGATATCTTCAACTTTCAGCTCGTCCACGTGAACTTTTTTCAAATCATTCTCTTCAACTTTCCAAGCGTATTGTGGTGATTCATAGAGCAATTTTTTCATTTCTCTGCGGGATCTGTCCACCGTGTAGTGTTCGATGAACTCGCCAAATCTGTAGAGCACCATCACGGTGGCCGCCTCGGGGAATTCTCCAAGTAACAGCGCACCAACCGTTGCGATACTCATCAAACTGTATTCGCTGAAAAATTTTCTTTCGACAAAATTTCTGAACGTTGTTTTCAGCACCTCAAAACCTGAGAGGACGTAGGCAATCAGAGATAGCTCAAATATCTTCGTCAACAAAGATATCAAAACCAAACTGGCGGAGACGATCAACAAGGTGAGCTGCCTTTTATGGTCATGGCTGGCATGGATTTCACACACTTCGCAGTTTTCCATTCAAACTCACTCCTTTGCGTGCTCAAGGGCAGAAGAAATGAGTTCGAGCACGTGTTTGTCTTTGAGCTTGTAAATGACCTGTTTTCCAACCCGACTCGAATCGACCAAGTTGGAAAGCTTCAAAACCCTCAGCTGGTGAGACACAGCTGATGCTGAGATTGATAGGATTTGTGACAGATCGCAAGTGCATAGATCTGATTTAGAAAGCGCTATGAGTATCTTCAACCTCGTTTCGTCCGCACACGCACGCAGAAGTTGTACCATCTTCTCGATGATCTGTTTCGATTCGAGTTGTGAACTGATCTTCGCCACAAGATCACGATGTTCGTGTTTCTCATCACACACGTTCCTCACAAGATCACCTCAATATTTGAACAACTGTTCAATAGTTCAATTATATTGTAGCACGAAAAAATTCAGCACGAGTCTATAGGTCTTCAAATGTCAGGATGCCTTCAACAAAATTCACAAAATCAACCAGCTCCGCACGCTCTTCGTCTTGGTCCTGTCACCGATGAAATCTTCTTTCAAATCGACTTCGACGAGCCCACGATGAGTTTGAATCTCTGGGATCGAGCCGTCCGGGCAGAAAACTCTCAGAACGACGCCTTTTTCTTCCGCCGGTTTGAACGCGGAGACGAAACCTTTCTTGACCTCGAGGTCGAGTTTTCTCGGTAATTTCTTGAATTTTCCTTGAACTGCAATCGGTGGGACTTGGTACGCTCGAACTGCCTCATAGACTTTGTTGACATCGTACTCATCGTGAAAGATTATCGAGAAGCTCGCCCTATGTTCTCCCAAACCTTGCGCTTCCAAAGTTTCGAAACCAGGCCCTGCATGACCTGGACGCGTGACGAGATCGTTTCGAGACAGCCAGCCAACGCTTCGAAGTATCGTGATGTGCAGACCAGATTCATCGATGAAGACCTCTCTCAATCCCTTCGTGGCTATCGTGATCTTATGTTCAGGCAGGCTGACGAACCAATACATCGGAAATTGATTGTCGGGCAATTCTGACCAAGAAGAATAGTCACCATCGAAACGTTCTATCTTTCTCTCCACTGGCCCATAGTAACCGTCCGTGATGAGCTTCGTTATATTCTCAAGCGGTAAAACGACACTGAGCCTGTGATCTTTTGCAGCGTTTGTGAAGAACATGTCCACATCAACGCGTTTTTCATCTCTATAGAACGTGTAGACACATCTGAAAGGTATCTCCACCAACCGTTTCGATCTGGTTTTTCTATCTTTGCAGATCTGCGCTGGGACTTTCAATGAAAAACTCGCTTCGATCTGTTTTAAAAA
>CAYXCE010000118.1:0-5032 GCA_964463395.1 uncultured Pseudothermotoga sp. | reverse complement strand
ATCCCTTGCCAAAAAGATAGGCCTAAAGGTTAAAAAGCGAATGAAAAAAAGCGAGATCTTGAAACTCCTTGAGGAGTTCGCCAGATCTTTGAAGACCGACGCCAAAACTGCGCAGATGCAAACAGTAACTACCCCTATCTTGCGAAATCTAGAATTGCCTGTATCCTACGAGTCTGATAGAATCGTACTGTTACCTGTCAATCCTCATTTAGTATTCGTATACTGGGATCTCTCTAAGGAAACCTACTCGAAACTTTCAAGTCAATCTGAAGTGGTACTAAGATTGTACGATGTGACGTACATAAATTTCGATGGATCCAATGCACATCGTATATTCGAAGCGGGTATTCATCTTGCATTAACAAGAAACTATTATTTCCATGTGCCATCGTCAAATGCAGATTATTTGGCTGAGCTCGGTTTCAAAGCTGGAGGAAAGTTTGTTCCACTACTCAGATCGAACGTCGCTCGCACGCCGTCAGACACACCCTCCTCTTCGGTCCGGCAAAGATGGTACGTTAAAGGCAAATATGCGGTGAAGATCGGAGAGCCCCTGTTGAAACCTGTTGAGAGGATCCATATTTCGTCGTACGTGGAGAGTGGTCGAAAATGACCGGTTATTTCGTTCTTGTTCTCCATACACACCTACCGTATGTGAACCATCCTAATCACGAATTATACCTGGAAGAGAGATGGTACACAGAAGCTGTTCTGGAGTGTTATATACCGTTGCTCATGATGTTCGACAGATTACAAGAAAAGAAAGTACCTTTCAAAGTCACGATATCAATCAGTCCGCCTTTGCTCGAAATGTTTAGAAACGATATTCTGAATGAAAAAGTGAAGAATTACACTCAAAAACTTGTGGAACTCTGTGATAAGGAAACCAGTAAGGTGAACTCACAGCTTGAAAGAGATTTGGTTAATTTCTACAGGGAGAGATTTCTCTCATGCCTCAGCTATATGGAATCTGTGAACGGAGGGTTGATCGAGGGTTTTAAAAAGCATGCGGAATCTGGTCATGTTCAGCTCATTACGTGTAATGCAACTCACGGTTTTCTACCTCTCATGCGCTATCAGCCTTGTGCGGTTGGCGCCCAAGTTAGCCTTGGCGTGGAAGCCTTCAAGCAGTACTTTGGTTTTAGTCCGAAGGGTATGTGGCTTGCCGAATGCGGTTATTATAAAGACTTGGACGAAATTTTGCGCAAGCACGGAGTGGAATTCTTCTTTGTTGATTCACACGCATTTTGGTATGCTGATGAAAGACCTAAGTACGATGTTTACAGACCTGTTATGACACCCTCTGGAGTGTTTGCATTCGCGAGAGATCCGGAATCGAGCGAGCAGGTTTGGAGTGCTAGTACAGGTTATCCTGGTGATGGCAGATACAGAGAATTCTACAGAGACATCGGTTTTGATAGAGATTATGAATACATTAAACCTTACATAGATCCGAGTGGTGTGAGAACGAATGTCGGAATAAAATATCACAAGATCACCACCAAGGGAACACCTCTAGATCGGAAGGAACTTTATAACAGAGAACAAGCACTTGCTGCTGCTCGTGAACATGCCATAGATTTTTTGAACAAGAAGATCGCCCAGATATCGAGACTCATTGACTTATTTGGGCAATCACCTGTTATTGTGGCTCCCTTCGATACTGAACTCTTCGGACATTGGTGGTTTGAAGGTCCCGAGTTTCTTGAGAATTTTTTCATTGAAGCTGCAAAACACAGGATCATCAGATTTGCAACTCCTTCTGAGGTGATCGAAAAATTTGACACATATCAGATAATAACGCCTGCTGACTCCTCCTGGGGTAGCGGGGGTTATTTCGAGACATGGTTGAACGGTAAAAATGATTGGATCCAGTTGCACCTCGTTGAAATTAGGGATAGGATGAAAAAACTTGCAGAGACTTACTTTGAGGAGAAGGACTCGTTGAAAGTCAGAATTTTGAATCAGATGCTCAGAGAATTACTCTTGGCCGAATCCAGTGATTGGCCTTTTATTATGACCACTGGAACCAGCGTTGAATACGCAGTTAACAGAATCAAAACTCATGTGAAACGCTTTTTAGATCTGGAGGATCAACTCGTGAGGGATAATATAAATGAAGAGTTTCTTGCTAGGCTCGAAAAGGAAGACGACATCTTCCCTTGGTTAGATTACAGAGCCTATGCGAGTTCACAATCGAGGAAGGAGGGATAAAGTGCCTACAAAGTATTTTGAAATTAGATGGCATTCAAGAGCTGGCCAAGGAGCCAAGAGTGCCGCTCAACTTGTGGCTGAGACGGTCCTTGAGGAAGGTAAATACGCCCAGGCATTTCCAGAATATGGTGCCGAGAGATCGGGAGCGCCTATGAGAGCTTTCAACAGGATAAGCGAAGGTAAAATACGTGTTCATCATTCAGTCGAGAATCCCGACGTAGTTGTGGTGATCGACGATACATTACTTTCGCCGGCCGTGGTTGCTGGTTTAAAAAAAGAAGGAATTCTAATAGTGAACACAGCCCACACACTCGATTATGTGAGGAAAAAGACGAATTTTGATGGCAAGATATGTTTGGTGAACGCAACAGATATAGCTCTTCAAGAAATCAAGAGGGGAGTTCCTAACACAGTCATGCTTGGAACGCTCGCACGCGTAACGGGATTGGTGAACCTTGAGATCGTTGAAAAAAAGATAAGAGAGATGTTCGACAGAAAATTGTCAGAAGAAATGATCCAAGCGAACATCAGGGCTCTCAGGCGTGGTTTTGAGGAGGTGCAGTGTGGTGGCTGAGTTGAAGAAATGGCATGAGTTGCCTATAGCTGGTTTGATCATTGAGCCTGGTACCGCACGTAAATATAGAACAGGTGATTGGAGAGTCAAAAGGCCGATCTACGATAGATCTAAGTGTATTGATTGTATGATCTGCTGGTTCTATTGTCCGGACTTAGCGATTATTCAAGAAAACGGTATCATGAAAGGCATAAACTACTTTTATTGCAAAGGCTGTGGTGTCTGTGCAAATGTTTGTCCAAGATCGGCGATCGAGATGCATCCAGAAACTGAGTTCGTTGGAAAGGAGGACTGAGCAATGGCAAGCAAAAAAGTACTAGCCATAACAGGTGCGGAGGCTGCTGCGTATGCAATGAAACAAATAGAGCCCGACGTTGTGGCGGCTTATCCTATAACTCCTCAAACGCCAATCGTTGAGTATTTTGCCAAATATGTGGCGGATGGTGAAGTCAGAACAGAGATGATCCCAGTGGAAAGCGAACATTCTGCAATGAGCGCGGTGGTCGGTGCAGCGGCAGCGGGTGCGAGAGCGATGACAGCCACCAGTGCACAAGGACTCGCTTTGATGCATGAGATAGTTTACATAGCTGCTTCAATGAGGCTACCGATAGTCATGGGTGTTGTTAACAGGGCACTGAGTGCACCCATCAACATACACTGTGACCACAGCGATGCTATGGCAGAAAGAGACTCTGGATGGATTCAACTCTTCTGTGAGGACGTTCAAGAGGTCTACGATCTGACGATCTTGGCTGTAAAACTTGCAGAACATGAAGATATCAGGTTACCGGTGATGGTGAACCAAGATGGATTCATCTTGTCGCACGGTGTTGAACCAGTCGAAATACTGCCAGACGAAGTCGTTAAGAAATTTGTTGGTGAGTATAAGCCTATATATCCTTTGCTTGATACTGATCACCCTGTAACTTACGGTGCGCTCGATCTGTACGATTATTACTTTGAGCACAAAAGGCAACAAATAGAAGCCATGAAGAATGCCTATAAAGTTTTTCCACTGGTAGCTGAAGAGTTCTATAAAATCAGCGGTCGTAAGTACAACTATGTTGAACCCTACAGAATGGAAGATGCGGAGTTCGTCATAGTGGCTCTCGGATCTTCCAACGGGACAATAAAAGATGTGGTGGACGAGTTGAGAAGTGAGGGTAAGAAAGTTGGTCTTTTGAAAATATGGATGTTCAGGCCTTTTCCGAAAGCTGAAATCCAAAGATACCTCACTGCTCGTAAAGCAGTTGTTGTGCTTGACAGGGCTGCGTCTTTCGGGGCAGAAGCCCCATTGTATGAAGCGGTGAAATCTGCCCTTTATGAAGTTGCCGTGAAACCTTTGATGGGATCATTTGTTTATGGACTGGGAGGAAGGGATTTAAAACCAGAACATGTCAGATATGCCTTCGAAAAAGCTATGGCACTCGATCTAGTTGCCGATAGGGAAGAGTACTTGGGTCTAAGAGAATGAGGAGGTGTCAAGATGCCGCTGACAATGAAAAAATTGGCAGAGATTTTCACGAATAGAGAAATCGGTCTTACCCAAGGTCATAGAATGTGTCCAGGTTGTGCCGCTCCGATGACCGTAAAGATTGTGCTGATGACCGCCAAGGCGTTGGGTTATGAGCCAATCATAGGTTTTGCAACTGGATGTATGGAAGTTTCATCCACCATATACCCTTACACCTCTTGGTCTGTACCGTACATCCATAACGCATTTGAAAACGTTGCAGCAACGATCAGTGGTGTTGAAACGGCTTACAGGGCACTCAAAAAAAGCGGGAAGATTCCTTCCGAAAAGAAGTATGCATTCATAGCATTCGGAGGAGATGGTGGAACCTACGATATAGGTTTGCAGGCTCTCTCAGGTGCGATAGAGAGAGGTCATAAAATGATCTACGTACTGTACGACAACGAAGGTTACATGAACACAGGAAACCAGCGTTCCGGATCCACCCCACCGGGTGCAGACACTACAACAGCGCCTGTGGGAAAAGCAGTTCCTGGAAAACTTCAACTGAAAAAGAACATCGTTGAAATAGTCGCCGGTCATGAATATGTTTATGCAGCGACTGTAACGCCAGGCGAGCCTATGGATTTCATCAATAAGGTCGAGAAAGCTTTACAATTCGACGGTCCTGCCTTCATTGCCTCACTAAGTCCATGTGTGAGGTACTGGAGGATCGACGATGACAAAGCCGTTGACGTAACCAAGCTAGCAGTTCAAACGAAATATTGGCC
>CAYXCE010000117.1:4114-5052 GCA_964463395.1 uncultured Pseudothermotoga sp. | reverse complement strand
GCATAACCGTGGCAGAAACCAACTATTTTCACCTTCGCAAGCCGTTTGACCAATTGAGTGATCTCGAACACCGGATTGGCAGTTTGCAAGATCCACGCGTTGGGAGCTATTCTTTCAACCGCTTTGGCTATCTCGAGACTCATCTTCAAATGGTTGTAGTTCGAAATGGTGTAGTAGTCTGACACCATGTTCAACCCATCGTTGTCTATGCCCCTGTAATAACCGTACTTCTCTCCTATCTGTCGAACGATCTCGTACTGCACGTAACCATCTTCGTGTCCCTGCGCCCTCGCCAAAGCGGTGTTTATGACGAAATCGGCACCTTCCAAAGCCTCCTCGAGCCGTGTCGTGCTCTCGACATCGAATTCTGCCCGAAGCTCGTTCAAATATTTCTCCACAAGAACGTGTGTGGCTTTCAATCTCTCTTCGTCTACGTCCATGAGCGTGATCTTCGAGCCGTAGAGTTTCTTCTGCGTCGCAAGATCTCCGACGAGTTTTATCGTGTAGCGAACACTACCAGCACCGACGAAAACGATGTTCACCATCTGCCAATCCTCCTTCAGTGAGTGTGCCATGTGAAATTTTACATTGAAAGATGCTCGGATTTCACCGCTTCGAAGTACGGTAACTCGCCTTCAGGCGTGAATTGATAGATCGATGCTTTCGCGAAGTGCCCGAAGGCCATCCCGAACGCGAACGCTATGGGAACAGGAACGCTGAAAAAGAAATGAAAACGTTCAAAATGTTTTTTCGATTTCACGAGCTGGACCAAACTCATCAGCTCAACGATCTCTTCCGTCCAATCGGAGATCGTGAGGGCTCCCGTCTCTCTGTGGAAGACCCTCACTATCTTCGAATCCAAATTCTTCGCTCTCACGAATTCCTCGGCGTCCGCCATGGGTGTGTGCGATGCGAACTGGACGATGAAGGTACAATCT
>CAYXCE010000117.1:0-4104 GCA_964463395.1 uncultured Pseudothermotoga sp. | reverse complement strand
TTCGAACACGATCTTCGTGAAGTCTTTCGAGCTTTTGATCCTTTTAATAATTCTCGCATTTTCCCTCAAGTCTATCACTCTGTGATAATCGTTGTTCTGATAGTGATACAGCACCACAGGATTGTGCGGTCCGAGCATCATCCCCAAGCCCATCGCCAGTGAAGCGGGCCCAATGAGAGATATGTGTGGTACACCTCCCGAAGAGACGATCCTGTTCAGCTCGGTGTAGAGCTTACGTATTTGAACGTGGAAATGCTCCTTCTTCAAAGCTGTCCAGGTGTAAATCAAGCGAGCTTTGGATATTTTCTCAAAAACACTCTTTTTGACAGCACCTTCAACTTTTCTGGACAGCGTTTCGTAAGAACTTTTCAAATAATTCTCGTCCCTCTTGCTGGAAAAACAGGCGAGGAAAGGTACCTCGTAACTTTTTCGATTCAAAAATTCGATAACTTCCCTCGCATTAGAGAACTGCTCGCCGCTCAACAAAATCTTATTCATCCGCATGCACGCACGCTCTTTCTCTTTCAAGAACGCGCAAGGTTCGATGTTGAGATTTTCATCCAAGCCACCCGTGAACACGTAAGGCCGTTCCACATGGCCGAACTTCAACGCAACGTAGAGGGGGAGCATGAAGGAATTGTCCACGATGTTGCTATCGAAAATGACGGAGAAATTCTCGTTCAAAATCTTTGAAAGCTTTCTAACGTGTTTCTCTGCGTGTGGCGCGTTGGTGAACAACGTTGAACTCTTCACAACGATGCCACGCGCGAGCTTCGCCTTTCCTTCAAGGACCACGGGGAAAGAAAAACTTGCGAGATCTTCACTGTTCAAAAGTTCTTTCGAAAGCTCGGGGCTGATCTTCAAAAGTTTTGCCGTATTATCGATATTCGAGTAATTTTTCTTCTTCGCCAGCGAGAACAGCTCGTACTGAAGCTCGTACAGTTCATCCGCAAGATCGTCAGAAATTCCAACAACAGTTTCGATCGCCTCATCCAAACTCAGAGAGGATTCGTAGACTGCGATCATGAAAAGTTCTCTGCTTCTTTTCAACAGCGATGAAAAACCCATCGACGAACCCCCAAAGAGATTTTACCCGGTTCGACGTTTGTTGTAAAATAAATTGGAAAGTTGGTGAATCAGTGTTACAAAGTTGGGGGAACATGTTGGATTTCTTTCGAGAATGTGAGAAACTTTTGGACCGTGGGGAAATGTCGAAAAAATTCTACGATGAGCTGCTTCGCTTGTTCAAAATAGTCTCATCGAAGATCTTCAAAGAACGAGCTTTCCACGAAGAACTTGTTCGGGAATTTTTCCAAGATTTTTATCCGAAGCTGAAGAAAATATGCGAAAAAATCGTTTCTGGTGAGATACAAAATCCATGTGGATATTTCAAGCAGAGCATGGCTAACTTTTTGCTCCGCAAGAAAGAGGTATCGAACAGGCAGGTTCGAACCTCATCGCTCTATCAGCAGATAGGCGATTCAGACGAAGAAAGAATCGAGAAGATCGACACCATTCCCGCAGAAGCGAACGATCCCTTCATCGAAGTTCTCGCAGACGAAGCGTTCGAATTGCTCCTCATCGAGTGCGAGAAGAGGAGAACAGATATGAAGAGATACATATGTTTCCTCATCTGGAAAGACTCTTATAAAGAAGAGTCTTTCGCAGAACCATCTTGGTCTGAGGCGAACAAGTACAAGATCAGAGAGAGGACCAGAAAGTTCCTAGAAGATTTCATGGACCGATTCTCCGTGGAGGAGAAAGTGATGGGACGGGTGCTTTTAAGATTTCTGTCAGAAATATGTCAAAAATTGATCATGAATGAATAGGAGAGCGACGTGAAAGATGTCTCTGCTCAGAGAGTTCTTCCAAATTTACAGAGAATCGATCAAAAATTTCGATGAAGCGAACCCGATCGAATCGCGAAAGAAAGCGACCCTCGGCGTGGGTGATGTCTTCGTAGTGAGAACCACGCACCTTCCCATCTACGGTGTGATCGTTCAAAAAGAAGGGGACAAGATCAGGTTCATTTATCTCACGACCTTCCTTCCACTCGCCTCCGTGGAAGCGGTCGGATTGAAAGTCAACGATCTCTTCGACGAGGTGAGGATGACGCATCTGTCGTTCGAAACCGACTCACGAGTGCTCGATCCTTTCGCCCTGCGATTGGGCTCGGTGAAAGACCTTCAGATGCTGATCGACAACTCGGAGAGATTGAGAAAGATCAAATACGGACAGTTGCACAGAGAATTCTTCGAGATGGAAAAAAATCGAGTGGAGCTGATTTTGAAGTTGATACAAGAGCACGACAAGATCGTTCTGGTAAATCCAAACGTCGTTCGAAAACTCGAAGAACTTTCAATGAGTGTGGCCGTGGCCGCAACCGAGAAGAAAACACACAGGATCGATTGCGTGTTGATCTGTGAAGAAGAACTCGGCTGGAGATTGTACTTTTCTGAAGATTGTGAAGGAAAATTTGGCCGAATCTTTTTGATGGATGAAATCGTTTTCGAAGGCACATTCAGAAGCGGCGTTCTGTTGAGAGGATTGAAGCGTTTCCCCCGAGTTGTCGATTGGGTGAAGGTCGAACTTTCACAGTGAAAAGGAGTGGAGTGGTTGGTCCTCATCTACCAAGTGGGACGGTTGAGCGGTGGAAAGGTGAGATTTTTCATCGAAAATCTTCAAAATCTCTACGAGTCAGAGTTGAGCAGTTTCGCCTTGAAAAAGTACTTCGAAGACAGAGGTGAAACTGCGAAGGTAATTTTGGTCTATCCAGTCAGCATCGTTCTGAAAGGGACAGAAGAAGGACTTTCCCAGAGTTTGAAGAACCCAAAAGAACACATTGAAAACTTATCTTTCGAAAAAGAAAGGGACGACACGTTGATCGTACATTCCATCGGCACTTACAGTGGCATCAACTTGAACGGTCAATACGGTGACATCGTCTTGGAACTGTTCTTCGATATGGTGAAAAACTTTCTCAACTCAAAACCGAAAGAGATCTACTTGGACATCTCGAGCGGTTACAACGTCTATCCCGTGGCGATGATGGAAGCGGCCAATCATTTTGCCACCTTCACAAGGCTCATGCACTGGCCCGAGGAGGATCATCCACAGATCTTCACAGTTTTTTCCGACCCGATACTCGGAAGGGAAGGAACAAAAGATTACGAAATACACATCGAAAAACAGCTCCATGAAATCCCTTTCGATTCACCGTTGGTGTCTCTCTTCAAACGATCCGGCGAAAAAGATCTCGAAATCTGGCTCAACAGAGCTTTGAAAAACATCTACAACGATCCAGACGAACTACAGGCGAGGGCCAAAAGAAGATCCCTCAGAGAAAAGTTGCAAGAAAGTATCTTGCTCTATTCTTCGATAATAAACTCTCTACCTTTGTGCGCTTGCTGTTTGAAAAGATCAAACCCTTCCGAAACAGAGACTGAAATAAAGAAATTCATCGAAAATGCGGAAAGAAAACTCTTCCAAGATCACAAGAATTCTCCAAAACTCGACAAAGAACTCCACGTGGCGATAATTTGTCAACTCGCCATGCACATCGGAATGGTGAACTTGTTTGAAAAGCACGGTCTTTCGCGCATTGGATCAGAACGGGCCGATCTGAACAGACTGTCGAAAGCTTTTCAAGAAATACTCTCTTCGACCGGTCAAAACGAGATGCTCTTGATGAACGAAATCGATTATTTTGCCAAAATGATCGCCGAATATTTGAAAGAAAAGAACGTCAAGTTCAAAGAGTGGATCGATCTGAACGAATTGATGGAACCTGGCTCGAAGCTCGAAAAACCACAGGAGAGGAACTTTTTCGCGCACATAGGTTTAGAGAGGAACATAACTCAAGTGATGCTGAGCGAGAGTTTGAAAGGAGAGAGATCTTCCGTTAGAGAACTTCAAGAACTCATAAAAGAAAAGCCGGACTCAGTCTACGTGAGATACAAAGATTTCCACAATTCGAACGAATTCAAAAACTGGTTGATGAAAAACGTTTGACTGTCAGAAATTCTCCACAAGGGGTATCTATTCAGAGTGGGGGTGAGAATTTTGAAAAGCAGCTATCGAGACACGATCGTGTGCACCGTCGGT
>CAYXCE010000116.1:0-5065 GCA_964463395.1 uncultured Pseudothermotoga sp. | reverse complement strand
GGTTTTTTCTCACTGTCTGTTGGCAATCCGGTGTGACTCTGATGTCTCTCGCATAGTAACCCATTGGGCCTCCTTGGTGGTGCAATTTCCACTCTTCATGGTAGCCTCGTTTTTCATACTCTTCTATCGCTGCGAGCACGGGCAAGTTCATCTTCTCTCCTATTTTTGTCCTCGCTATCATCAAGCATTCGATCTCCACATTTTCTTTGTACTGCCTCAACAACTGTTTCGGAGGCTCGCCGAAGTGCACCATGCGCGTCACCGTGGTGATCAAACCTTTGTATCTGGCGTTCACAGAGACCATGACCAGCTTCTCCATCTTCTTCATCGTTGGTATGGGGTGTCTGTAGAGTTTCGCTCGCTCATCTGCGGCAACCATGAAGCCTGTGGGATCTATCCTGTATTTCCAAAGTTCGGCACTGATTCTGCCCGCTATTTCTGCCTCAACGTCTCCTGGCCTTGTGAATAGAAGTACACTCTCTAAAGCTTTAGAAAGCTTTTCACCGAGGTATAAGTATCGCTCGATCTCCGATTCGGTCAGTTCGTACCTGAGTTCGTTGAACTCACCTTCGACGTGGATCAACCCAGATACTGGACTATCACAACCAACCTTTTCCCCAGCGATCTTTTTGACAATCTCCAGTTCTTTGTTCTCATACCACTCGTAAGAAACGATCTCGAAGCCCAGTTCGTCCACTTCTTCATCTCTCATCCTCGGTGCTTCGATCTTGTTGGCGATCAAGTAGCAACTATCTTTCGTTACAAGCACCGAAGTCACACCCATCTCTGTCGCGATGCCGACCATGTTGAGTCCACCTGCAGTGATCCACGAAAAATTTGGTTGTTTCTTTATCAGGATGCCGGATAAATCTTTTCTATCCATGAACCGTCTGACTCGTTCGAGCTTGATTTTCACTTCCTCAAGTCTGGTCATGATTTTGCAGCCTCCCTTTTCGAAGCCCTGTAAGCACCTATTAGAGAGAAGGTGACTGAAACCATCGCAGCCAACAAAAGGGTGAGTGAGATCGGTCTTCTGAACAGAACAGTCCAGTCATTTTTCGCAATCAACAAAGTTCTGTTGAGGTTCTGTTCAGCCATGGGACCGAGTATCAAACCCAGCACCAATGGCGGCATGGGAAAACCAGCCCTTCTCATGAGGTAACCTAATACACCGAAACACAATGCAACTCCAACGTCGTATATGCTGTTTCTCAGAGAAAACGATCCGATGATACACAGAACGAGGACGATGGGCATGAGTGTCTCATCTTTGATCCTCAGAATGTTTGGAGCCAACAAGATGGAGACAAACCCAACGAAGAGCATCAAGAACTGGATGATGAACCAACCTGCGAAGAAAGAGTACACAACCCCTGGTTGCTGAGTGAACATGAGCGGTCCAGGACGAACACCTATGAGCACGAATGCACCGAGCATCACCGCTGTAACGGCATCTCCGGGCACTCCGAGTGAAAGTGTCGGGACCATGGCTCCTCCCGTCACAGCGTTGTTGGCTGTTTCGCAGACAGTGATCCCTTCGATCGCGCCTTGACCAAACTTTTCTTTGTTTCTGGACCACCTTTTCAGTTCGTTGTAAGCGAGGAAAGTCGCAATCGTACCTCCAGTGCCAGGTAAAACACCGATCAGAGTGCCAATGATGATACCTACAATCATCGGGACAATCAAGCTTTTCAACTCATCCAACGTGAGGAATAGGCTGCCCAGCGAAGTTGTAACGGGAACCTGCTCGCCTTTCTTCTCGAGTCTGTCCAAAACTTCTGACACCGCGAAGACACCGATCATGACTGGCAAGAAATCAAATCCATTGGCGAGAAGGTCTATGCCAAGTGTCAAGCGTTGTGAACCAGTGATGTTATCTATGCCTATGAGGGAAAGTAGGAGACCTACAAGTCCTGCGATTAAACCTTTCACCAAATCTTTACCCGACACGCTCGCAATTATAGTTAAGCCGAAAACTGCGAGCGCAAAGTATTCAGGTGGTCCGAACCTGAGGGCAAATTTAGCGAGTAGTGGAGCTAAGAAAACCATACATATCCCGCTCGCAAGGCCACCCGCTACGGAACCTATCAGTGCGGCGGAGATCGCCTTGCCAGCTTTACCCTGTCTGGCTAAGGGATACCCATCTATCGCTGTTGCTGCTGCAGAAGGTGTTCCGGGTGTTCTCAGCAAAATAGCTGAAATCGAGCCACCGAACATCGAAGCACAATACATCCCCGTGAGAAGGAGCAAAGCAGTTTCCGGTTTCATGTAGTAGGTGAAAGGGAGTAACAAAATGATACCCATAGAAGACGTCACGCCTGGAAGCGCACCGACAATGATTCCACTCGCAACACCTATCAACATTATGAAGAGATTGAATGGTTGGATCGCTATCTTCAACCCTTCTATCCAGTAGTTGACCATTCCTCACACCTCACGGAGAAAACCTCGGCAAAGGTACCTTGAAAACCAGAGTGAACACGTAATAGAGAACCAGAGAAATTACAACACTGACTGCAGCATTCATCACATACCTTCTTGAACCGAAAAAGTACATGGCAAAGAACAGAAAAAACGGCGTCAAGATTAAAAAACCAAACTTTCTGAGCAGGTAAACGTAGAGGATGAACAGAACAACACAACCAAGAAAACCCAGAACGAAAGAACGTTTCATTCTAACAGTTTGTTCAACCTTTTCTCTCGCAATCAAAGCTCTCACTATCAAAATGGCCGCACAGAGAATGAGACACAATGTGACCAACCTTGGAAAACCTGCCGAGCCCAACCCGAGCCGGGGTCTTTTCATGCCCAATGTACTCAGAAAAAAGATCAACCCAACGACGAAGAAAATCAAACCTGATATAAGATCAGCCTTCTTGGACATACCATCTCACCTAGCGCCCCGCCCTCAGTGGGGCGGGGATTTTTTCATTTTCCGTACTTCTCTCCAACTCTTTTCGTCTTCATGAGCATTTCCCAGAAAGCGTTTTGTTCTCTGACGAACTTCGTGTAGGTAATAGTATCCATGTAGTGAAGGATGCTACCCATTTCTTTGGCCTTAGCTATAAAATCAGGGTCATTCATACATTTGTAGAAAATATCATGGAGTGCTTGAACTACCTCGGGTGGGGTCCCTTTCTGTACTGCCACGCCTCTCCACATGCCAAGCGTGAAATCATAACCAAGTTCTTTCGCCGTTGGTACGTCCGGAAAGACGCTCAATCTTTGAGTACCGAGTACAGCCAACACTCTGAGCTGACCAGCCTGAACTTGTGGCACTCCTTCCGGAGCAGCTGCCATCACAGAATCGATATGGCCCGCTACCAGATCAGCGATCGCAGGAGCGCCGCCATTGTAAGGCACATGAACGAACTTCACTCCAACGAAATCCTCGAAAGCTAAAGCCACCAGATGGTTACCACCACCTGCACCGCCGTTACCCATCGTGATGGTTTCAGGTCCTTTCCGCGCCGCATTCAAAAGATCCTCGAGCGTTTTGTAGGGTGAGTTCGCATTGACGAGGATGTAGCTGGGGTCGTTCACTATGTTGATGACTGGAATGAAATCATCGACGGTGAATTTCACCTCACTCCAGTGAATCTTCGTGATGATTGGGGTAGCTAAAGAAAGCAGCGTATAACCATCAGGCTGCGCTTTGAGAAATTCCATCGTTCCAGTCACGGCGCCAGCACCAGGCATGTTGTTGACGACCAGTGGATGACCGTTGGCATATTTCGGGAACACCGAAGCAATCGCTCTGAAGAGCAAGTCTGTCGCGCCACCAGCAGACCAAGGTACGATGATGGTCACAGGTCTCGTTGGAAAATTGGCTTGCGAGAACACCAGAACACCGAAAAGAAGCACTGCCAGTAACATCCTCAGTTTCATACGTACACCTCCCCACTTTTGAGTATGAATATTTTTTCCAAACGTCACCGTTTGTCTTTCAATCCCGTCTTGTTTGTCACTTCCATTTAGAAGGGTTATTATGAAGATTTTTGTAGAATTTTTTAGTGGTAAGTCTCCAACGTTTGTCAAAAAAATTTTATCCCGTAAAGCTGGAGACAATACACGCAATGTGATTACAAAATGATTTCTAAAATTTTACACAAACATGCGGCAGCCAGGTATTAACAAATCACTTGGTTCGGTAGAGTCTGTCTCCTGCGTCGCCCAGACCGGGAAGGATGTAACCATGATCGTTCAACTGTCTATCGAGTGCAGCCGCATAGATGGCCACATCCGGATGATGACTCTCGAGTGCCTGTACCCCTTCAGGGGCAGCTATGAGGCAAACCATGACGATGTTCTTCGCACCGTGTCTTTTTAGCACATCTACAGAGTGTACGGCTGAAAACCCCGTTGCAAGCATGGGGTCGAGCAGAAAAGAGACACTCTTTTCATCTATTTTTGGCAACTTGCAGTAATATTGAACAGGCCGAAGAGTTTCCGGATCCCTGTAGATCCCAATGTGACCAACCGACGCGTTGGGCATCAGTTCGAGGATACTGTCGACCATACCAAGACCCGCCCTGAGGATGGGCACAACGACAATCTTTTTGTCCTCGATCGCATAGCCTTTTGCCTTTTCCAAAGGTGTTTCGATCTCGATTTCCAGTGTTTCTATGTTCCTGGTGGCCTCGTAGGCCAACAGAAAGGTTATCTCTCTGAGAAGCTCTCTGAACTCTTTAGGACCTGTTGTCTTATTCCTCATGATCGTCAGTTTGTGCTTTATGAGCGGATGTTCCACCACATAAAACATGGTTTAAACCCCTCCCAGAGCAAAATAAAAGGGAGCATTCAGCTCCCCTGTACAGGTCCAAAGTCTTTAAAAGGCCATATACGCAATATGGGCCTTCCAATGATGTGGTCCTTTGGCACGAAGCCAAAGTAACGGCTGTCGAAACTGTCGCTACTGTTGTCTCCCATGAAGAAATAAAAACCTTTCGGAACTTCGACTTCGATACCGTCAGGTGCCGACCTGATGTACTTACTCAAGTCAATGTCCCTGTAGATCTCAGAGAAGGTGCGATCGAATGGGACGCCCAAGGGCACGGGATACATC
>CAYXCE010000115.1:0-5075 GCA_964463395.1 uncultured Pseudothermotoga sp. | reverse complement strand
ACCCCAGAAGCCGAAATATTTGTAACCTATATACGTTGCTAAATTCAATGCGATGGGACCAGGCGTCATTTGCGCTATGGAGACCATCTCCACGAACTCGTTCGAAGTGAGAAATCCTGCTGAGATGAGTTCATTCTTCAGAATGCCAACGATAGCCCATCCACCACCGAAGGAGAGAAAACCGAGTTTCAGGAAGATCAGAATCAATTTGATCAGACTCACGAGTTCACCTTCTCCAGATGTAGAGTATCAGAATACTGACCACAAAAACCGCAAACACTGCGTTTCTGTTGAACAAAAGCAGGCTCACACCGAGTCCCACTACCACGATCTTTAAAAGCCCCCAACGCTGCCTTTTAATCAACCCAAGAAGAGTGTTGAAGACCAGTCCAACTACTGCAGCATAAGTACCCATCAAGAAAGCCTTCACATAAACGTTGTTCAACAATGGTTTCAAAGCACTGGCGACAGCGACGATAGCTATGAAAGGAGGAAGTGCGATGGCTATTCCTGACAGTATGGAACCGAGTGGGCCTGCCACTTTTTTTCCAACCAGAACGGCGGTGTTGAAAGCGATAGGACCAGGTACAGATTGGGCAGCAGAAAGTATTGTGAGAAATTCTTCCTTCTTCATCCAGCCAAGTTTGTCGATCTCCCACTGCATAACTGGTACCATCGCATAGCCACCGCCCAACGTGAAAGATGAAATCTTTAGAAAGACGCTAAACGCCTTCAAAGCACGCTTCAAAGAACCGTCGTTCATATTCTTTTCACCACCACGATCCTGCCACTGTTATCCTCGATCTTGACGAAGTCATCACCCGTGCTCAAAAACAATCTTGCTCCCATTCGCAACAGAGCAGATCTCATTTTGTAAGGGGAGAATTCGGCTTCGAAGCTCAGTGGGATCTCGATTGGTAATATTGCCCTGTAAATCACAGCACCATAAGTTCCAAGGAATCTCATGCTCCCTTTTACGCACTCAACCTTGATAGTGCTTTCTTTTGGCATGAGCCATGCTGCTTTAGAAATAAATCTTTGAAAACTCCTTGGTAATGGGAAAACTTCTCTTTGTCGAAGAAAGTTGCTAATACGATGATCGAATGAGCCTTTCTCACCGCACAATTGCATGACGAAATCGTCCGACTCCACAATAAGTGTTTCACCTAAACCGAAATTCAAAGGTACTTTCTTTTTGTAGATTTCCAAAGCTTTCACCATGTGTCTGGCACTCATGTATGGAAAAGAAAAAACGAACGGTTCAATGATCTCGCCCGGTAGGCGAGATAAGCAGATGATCGAGTGAGAGGAGGCAAAGATGAGCAACCCATTCTCGAATGATCCCAATGAGGCGTAATCACCTTCTTCTAATGGTGAAGTAACAAAATCCAACATTTTGATGAAACTTAAGCTATCGGAGCGAGCCACGGATTCATGCTCGGATGGTAGCTGTTTTTCTTTAGGTCCGAACATTTTCATTCTTAGAGTTTCATTCCCAGCACTTATGACGAGATGACCTTCTGATAAGGTGAGGTTTAAGTTTTCGCTGACTTCTCCCATGAGGAAACCTTTCAGCAATCTGAGGGGTACGGCAATTTCCCCGTTGAACGGTTCACAAGGTCCGATCTTTGCCCAACTGTTCAAGCAACCATCAGTTGCGCGCAGAACAAGTCCTTTATTGTACAAGAGATAGACATTACCAAAACTGTATTCCGATGAGCCTATAATTTTATCGGAGAACCTCAACCATGTATAGAAGCTTGGCAGATCAATTATCGCTCTCATTTTTTCACCGTCTTCACTATCGCATCGATCAAATCCTCGAAACTCATACCGGCAGCTCGGGCCGATGCAGGCATATCACTCAGATCTGTCAAACCTGGTATAGTGTTGATTTCAAGAAAGTAGAAGGTACCATCTTTCAATATTCCGTCTATTCTCGCAAATCCACTACATTCACACACTTTGAAGGCTTTCAAACAATTATCACACACGGTCCTGTACTCCGCATCACTCAGCGGTGCAGGAAGTACAAATTCCGTCATGTTCGGTGTGTACTTGGCTATGTAATCGTAGAACCTGCGCTTGGGTTTCAACTCGAGTACGGGTAGTATGCGAAGCTCTCCGTTCATCTCAATGACTGAGACGGTGAGCTCTCTACCTGCAATGTGACGCTGTATGATCATCTCTCTATATATCTTCAGTTCTTCTTTTAAGTACGCGTGGAGTTCCTCGGGAGTATCACAGATGTGTACACCAATGCTAGAGCCCTCCCTGCGAGGTTTTACAACACAGGGGAAGCCGAAAGGAGATTCTCTTGTAGGACTATCTGCAACAGTGTACTCAGGAACTGGTATGAACTTTTCTACAACCCTGTAAGTCATCAATTTATCGAAACAAAGTGCGCTCGCCAGAACCCCAGAACCCGTGTATGGTATACCGAGCCAATCGAGCAAAGCCTGGATCGTACCATCTTCACCGAATTTACCGTGCAGTGCTATGAAAACCAGATCGAATTTCTTCAATGTGGACAAAATGTTGAGGAAATCTTCTCTAACATCTATTGGTACAACCTCGTGTCCGAGTTTTCTCAGAGCCTTGACAACATTCTCACCACTTCTCAGTGAGATTTCGCGTTCTCTGGACACACCACCCATCAAGACTGCGATCTTCAATTATCTGTACCTCCCTCAGCTTTTTCAAAAGTCTTCTTACATCTCTGGCAGTACAACTTTTCAGATGAACGGATTTTTCTATAATACAACCTCTCTCCACAGCTAGGACAGAATTCGTTCGTCGGTTCGAGCCAGCTTATATAATCACAGTTATCGTTCGTGCATTTAAAGAAATAGCGCTTATTCTTACTGAGCTTTTTCTCAACTGCCTGTCCGCATTTTGGGCAGTTTCCACGCGCGAAATCTCTGTAATTCCTGTTACACTTAGAGCAGTGATAATATTTGCCGTACCTGCCATTGTATCTTTTAAGAGTTTCCCCGCAGCTTGGACAAACGTAGCTTTTAATCTGCTCGAAGAAGTATATCGAATCGCGGTCCATAACTGCGGGACTGTTCAAATCCACCGAGGAGGTCTTTCCACAAGCTGGACACATCAAGTAGAGTCCAAACCGTCCCATCTTTAAAGAAAATCTTTCTCCACACTCACAGTTCAAGTTCGTTCGCATGTCTATGGATAACCATTCTTTCTGTGCCTGTGTGAGTTGTTCGGAAAATTCGTTGTAAAATTCTTGTAATACCTGCTTGTGGTCTTTTTCTCCTCTTTCAATAGCATCCAACGCTTCTTCCATTCTTGCAGTGAAATCGAGATCTACTATCTTTGGAAATCTTTGTTCCATGTAATAGTTCACGACGAAACCGAGTACTGTAGGTACGAGTTCTCTCGACTCTTTTACGATGTACTTTCTCTCTATCAGTGTGGAAATGATGGTCGCATAGGTGCTCGGCCTGCCAATCCCCTTCGCTTCCAGCGCTCTGACCATGGAAGATTCCGTGTACCTTGCAGGCGGTTTTGTTTCATCCTGTTCTATTGCCCATCTTGTAACTTTGAAGATCACACCTTCCAAAGTTTTTGGTGATTCAACTCGTTTTTCCGAGATTGCTTCGAATCCTTCGAAAATCCTTCTTTCCACCTTCGCCTCAAACATGTAAACGCCAGACTCAAACAGATAAATAGTTTCTTCATACAATGCGGGGGCCATTTGAGATGCCAAGAATCTTTCCCAAACCAGTTTGTAAAGCTTGTACAAATCTTTATCGAGGAGTTTTTCAGCCTTTTCAGGGGTCATTTCAACATCGACTGGCCTGATCGCTTCGTGGGCATCTTGAACATTTGGTTTTTTCTGTTCAGGTTTGAATTCACCAATGTAACGTTCTCCAAAGTTCTTCTTGATATATCTCTCAGCTTGCTGTCTTGCGTACTCGGAGATGCGTGTCGAATCAGTTCTCATGTATGTTATGAAAGCTTTATGTCCCTCCGATGTTTCGACACCTTCATAGAGCATTTGTGCGAGTTGCATCGTTCGAGCAACTGAGAAACCGAATTTATTTGCAGCTTCTTGTTGCAAAGTGCTGGTTATGAAAGGTGAAGGCGGCTTTTTCTCTACCAGTCTGGTTTTCTTTTGCACAAGTTTCAACTGCTTCACTTCTTGCTGGATCTTTTTCGCTAGAGTTTCATCTACGTTTTGCATCTCGATCCTCTTGCCTTCCACATGTGTCAAATAGAATTTCAACGAACTTACATAACCTTGCACTTTCCAGAACTTCTTCGGGACGAATTTGTAACGCTGTAACTCGCGTTCGCAAATCAGTTTGAGGGCAGCCGATTGTACCCTACCAGCGCTCGAGCTTGTTCTGAGCAATTTCCACAGTAAAGGGCTGATCTTGTAACCCACGATCCGATCTAGGATGCGACGTGCAAGTTGAGCACGAACTTTTTTCAAGTCTATTTGTCGAGGGGAACGAACGGCGGATCTTATGGTTTGCGGGGTTATCTCACTGAAGACGATCCTGTTCTCCTTACCGAGAATGCCCAAAATGTCAGCCAGGTGCCAAGCTATCGCTTCACCTTCTCTATCCATATCAGATGCGAGGAAAACTTCTTTTCCTTTAGCTCTTTCAATGATCTCTCTCACTACTTTTTCCTTGCCCTCGATGATTTCAAAGGTGGGCTCGAAATCCTTCGTGTTCACACCGAACCGTTTTTCAGGCAAATCGCGGACATGACCTTTAGAGGAGATGACTTCATATTCACCCTTCAAAATCTCCATGATGGTCTTTGCCTTGGCCGGTGATTCGACTATTATGATCTTTTTGGGCATTTTCTCACCTGCTGACTTTTCGTACGAGCACGTTCAATTTTTGATAAGTAGTCTCTTCTCTCGCTTCGAAGTAAACTCTTATCAGAGGTTCTGTACCGGAGCTTCTGACGAGTAACCAGCTACCAGGCTTATCAAAGAAATAACGCAATCCATCCACTTTGTCTTTCGAGATCACCTTCAGATCCGTTAAGTATTTTTCAATCGCTTCAAATTTTTCGAAAAGATTTTTCTTCTCATCGTT
>CAYXCE010000114.1:0-5089 GCA_964463395.1 uncultured Pseudothermotoga sp. | reverse complement strand
GTGTTGAATAGACGACCAACACGCCTATCACCTCACAGTTTTATGAGCCCTTGAAAGCCCATGAACGCCATGGAGATGATCGATGCCAGGATCAACGCTATCGGGAGTCCTTCGAAGGCTTTCGGCAGCTCGTACAGCTCCAACCTTTCCCTTATGCCCGCGAATATCACCAGCGCCACCAAGAAACCCAAGCCTGCTCCGAGCGCGTGGAAGGCGGCTTCGAGCAGACTGTACTTCGCCTGTGCGTTCAGTATGGCAACACCTAAGATTATGCAGTTCGTCGTGATCAGTGGGAGGTATATACCGAGCGCCTCGTAAAGTGTTGGACTGTTCTTCTTTATCACGAATTCGACGAACTGAACGAACGTCGCGATGACGAGTATGAAGGAAACTGTTCTGAGAAACTCCAGTCCCGCCACGACGAGCAACCTGTTGACGAACCAAGTTATCACGGAAGACATCACCAGCACGAAGGTGGCTGCAAAACCCATACCGATCGCCGTGTCGAGCTTCTTCGAAACTCCCAAGAAGGGGCATATACCGAGGAACCTTATGAACACGTAGTTGTTTATCAGCAAAGCGGAAAAGAGTATCAAGAACACTCTCATTTCTGCTCACCCCTCTTGCGCTTCGAACCGATCCAGGCGAACAGCGCTGCGAGCAAACCCAAGGTCATGTAACCACCTGGAGGAAGGATCATCGTGAACATGTTGAAACCTTGCCAGAGTCTCACACCGAAGATCGTTCCATTGCCCAGGATCTCTCTGATGGAACCCAAGAGCACGAGTGAGCCGGTGAAGCCGAGCCCGACTCCAAGACCGTCGAGCGCAGAATTGAAGACATCGTTCTTCGACGCGTAGGCCTCAGCACGCCCCATTATGATGCAGTTGACCACGATCAACGGAATGAATATTCCGAGCGCTTTCCAAAGATCGTACATGAACGCGTGCATCAACAGATCGACTATGGTGACGAAGGTCGCTATGAGCGTTATGAACACGGGAATCCTGATCTTGTTCGGCACACCCTTTCTGACGGAGGATATCGCCACGTTGGAGAGCGTGAGCACCACCGTCGCAGCCAGACCCATTCCAAAACCGTTGATCGCATTCGTGGTCACGGCGAGGGTGGGACACATCCCAAGGACCTGAACGTAAGTGGCGTTCTCTTTGAAGAAGCCTTTGGTGAACTCCTTGACTCGGCTCATCTTTTCACCCCCGACAGATAATCGAGCATGGCATTCAACGCGTTCGCTACGGCGCGCGGTGTGATCGTTGCTCCAGTCATCACGTCGCTCACCTTCGCAACGCCCTGCTTCTTGGCTTCGTCTGGAGAAAGGTGCATCAAGTTTGCATCTTTATCGACCCTCACGCCGTTCACTATCGACGAAGCTTCCATCGGGTAGAATCTTTTTTGTACTTCTGTCTCCCCGATCTTTGCCCCCAGACCTGGTGTTTCCTGTGAGAAGTCCGTCACCTTCAAAGAAAACAACGAGAAACCCTCAGTACCTCTTATGAAGCAAGCCACCACCGTCACGGGCCCACCGTAACCGAGGCTAGAACCTGTGAGCACGTAAACTTTTCCTCGCGGAGAATCGAACTCGTAGACCGGAGAATAAACCTTTCCTTTGGGATTTTCAAAAATCACCCTCACTTCTTGACTCGTCTTCGAAACCGCATCTCTCAGTTGGTCCAACGGTACGATGTAGTTCCCCGTCTCATCTTTGAGCACGGTCTCGACGGCTCCGAGCTTTTCCTGTATCTCGGTCAGGGCGATTCTATCTTTCGTTATGTGGTAGACGAGTCCCAGCGCGAAACCGGCGATGGAGCAGTATATCATCAATATGATTCCCGTCTTGACGTATTCTCTCATACTTTGACCTCCCCGAAGATCTTCGGCTTGAAGATCCTGTCTATGAGAGGTACGAGCGCGTTCATGAGCAGTATCGCGAGCGAAACACCCTCGGGATAGCCCGCGAACAGCCTGATGATCATCGTCACCACACCACAACCGACACCGAACACCGCTTGGCCTTTCAACGTCATGGGACTGGTGACCATGTCGGTCGCCATGAACAGCGCTCCGA
Source organism: uncultured Pseudothermotoga sp. (assembly GCA_964463395.1). Lineage (GTDB taxonomy): Bacteria > Thermotogota > Thermotogae > Thermotogales > DSM-5069 > Pseudothermotoga_A. Next base: position 3,003 of record CAYXCE010000114.1, on the reverse strand, counting down.
GGAAGAGACCGCCACTGAGGATGTGGAACAGCGGTGTTCCAAATTTTCCTGCGTTCACCAAGTACATGATGCTTGTAAAACCGAAGACCGTGCCGATGTAGGTTGCAGGTATGATCGGATTGACCCTCTTTCTGTACATCAAGTACAGAAATCCCAAAAGGAGGGCGAACGCGCTGGTTTCTCCGATACAACCGGCCACGTTCCCGAAGAACAGGTCCGTGTAGTTGAACCTCCTGATCGCTTCAGAGAATCCCGTGTTTTTCAAAACTCCTAAGGCCGTGGCTGAAGTCATCGCATCCCAGGAAGCTCTTCCGAAGCTCCTCACAGGGGATGTCCATCTGGTCATCAACGTGGGGAACGAGATCAAGAGGAAGACCCTTCCAACGAGCGCCGGATTGAAGATGTTCTGACCTATACCACCGAAAGCGTGTTTCGCCACACCGAGTGCGATCAAAAGGCCTATCAACAAAAGCCACCACGGTGCTGTGGGTGGTAGGTTCATCGCGAGCAACAGACCCGTGACGGCGGCGCTCAAGTCGAAGCTGAACTCTTTCTGCTTGCGGAGCACCTTCATTATGAACCATTCGATCAGCTCACCCAAGATCGCACCGAAAAGACAGAGAAAGAGTGCGTACCATCCGAAGAAGAAACTCGCCACGGCCACCGCGGGTGCCAGTGCCAAAAGCACATCCAACATTATGGACCTCACCGAGTCTTCTGTTCTTATGTGCGGAGCATCGCTCGCTAAAAGTTTCATTTTTTACCACCTCTCAGCGCTTGATACACCCTCTTGGTGAGTTTTATGACTCTCACGTGCTCGATCTTCGACGGACAAACGTAAGCACAGACACCGCACTCTATGCAAGCCATGAGCCCTTCATCGACCGCCTGATCGTACTTCTTCTTGTTACCCAACAAGTAGAGCAGATAAGGTTGCAGTCCCATGGGGCAGGACAAGACACACTTGGTGCACCTGATGCACGGCTTTTTGATGGGTTCTTCCTCGTGTGGCAACACGGTGATGCCAGAGGTACCCTTGAGGATGGGTATGTCCAACCTGTTCACCGCGATACCCGTCATGGGACCTCCCATGATCAGTTTCTCCGCATCCTCTTTCAGTCCACCTGCGAAATCGACGAGCTGTTGGATCGTCGTTCCTATCCTCGCCACAACGTTCATCGGGTTGCTGACAGCTTCACCCGTTATGGTCAACGCCCTCTCGATCAACGGTTTTCTGTCCACCACGGCTTCCTTTATCGCGATCACGGTTTGAACGTTCTGCACGACCACTCCCACGTCCATGGGCAGACCGCCGACTGGAACCTTTCTTCCAGTGATCGCATAGATCAACTGCTTCTCCGCACCCTGGGGGTATTTGGTTTTCAAAAGGACGACTTCTATGGAACCATCGCTACAAACCTCTCTCAGATGTTCATAAGCATCTATCTTGTTGGATTCCACACCTATGTAAGCTTTCTTAGCACCGAGGATCTTCATCACTATTTTCATACCGAGTATTAGATCTTCGGCCCTCTCGAGCATGAGCCTGTGATCCACAGTCAGATAGGGTTCACACTCCGCACCGTTCACTATGAACGTGTCTATGGTTTTGCCGGCGGGTGGGTTCAGTTTCACGTGCGTTGGGAACATGGCTCCTCCAAGACCGACGATACCCGCGCGCTTGATGACTTCCAAGAGTTGTTCCCTGCCGAGAGTTTCCCAATCGTCATGCTGTAGCAGCTGCCATTGATCCTCGTCGGTCCGCTCGATCACCACGACTTCCATGGGCCTGCCCTGCACCGGATGGTAGAGTTTGTCTATCTTGCGCACCACACCAGTCACAGGAGAATGAAGATAGGCGGAGATGAAACCACCCGGCTCGCCTATCACTTGTCCCGTCTTGACCGAATCTCCTTCCTTCACCACGGGTTTCGCTGGAGCGCCCGCATGGTTCGACAAGAACACGTACAGAAATTGGGGAACAGGCATCTTCATCAGGGGTTTTTCCTTCGCCAGTTCCTTCTTTTCCGGTGGGTGAGTTCCACCTTTGAAGGTTAAAAGCTTCACTCTATCACCTCCAACGAGTTCGACATCGCTCTCAACAGTTCTTCAGAATGGGCGTTGTACAGAGGACCGGATGGACTTTCGTTGTAGTATGGTCTGGTGCAGTCGGGACAACCGCTCGTCATGAAGGCTCTCTGCGAATCTGGAGGGAGCCATTTGAAACTTTTGATCGTTTCGCCTTCGAATTCTACGAACTGTTCTAAACCTCTGTAGATCAAAAAGCGTGCGAGTTGTATCTTCCTGTACCTTTCCAATGAAGGCCTCGGGTGACCCTCTAAAGGCGTGCCCCTCAGAGGCGTGAAGGCGAACAGGGCGGTCTCGACGTTCAAGTTCCTCAACCAAACCATCGTTTCGAACAACTCTCTATCGCTCTCTCCGAGTCCAACGATGATGTGCGTTGTTATTTTGCTCGCGTAGATGTGGGCAGAAGTTTCTATCACGCGCTTCAATTCAGTTAAGCTTCCTCCTCTGAACTTTCTGAACAATCCTTCGTTCACAACGTCGATCGCTATTCCCACTCTATCGACACCACACTCAAAGAGTTCGTTCACAAGATCCAAACTCGTGGCACGCACAGAAACGGAGATGGCTTTATTTGAAATTCTGAGCTGTTCTATGAGTTTGAACAGATCTTCTTGAAATTTCGGATAGGAAACAACTTGCACACAGATTCTTTCGAAATCGCTCTGTGAGAGCCTTTCGAGGAAAAATGAAGAGTCCTCCACCTCGGGCCAGAGGACTCTGCTGAGGTAGGTCAAATTCCTGACGGTTGAAGCGTGCGTGCAGTAACCACAGTTGAACGTACACACACCATCGAGCATGAGGTAGGCCGTTTTGAACCGTTCTATCGGGCCTTTCCTCAGACCTAGCTTGTACAGTGTCCCGGCTGAAGCTCTCAGCTTCAACGTTTATCACCTTCGACTTCATACAGAAAAAGCT
>CAYXCE010000113.1:0-5098 GCA_964463395.1 uncultured Pseudothermotoga sp. | reverse complement strand
AAAGCCGACAAACGTGAATGGAATGAAGATGAACTCAAATCCGCCCAGAAATTGGCTGCCGCTGTTTTATTGACATCACAAGGTGTACCCTTCCTGCACGCTGGTCAAGATTTCTGCAGGAGTAAAAATTTCAACGATAATTCTTACAACGCCCCGATCTCTCTCAATGCGATCGATTATGAAAGAAAAGCCCATTTTTTAGATGTTTTCGAATACCACAAGGGGTTGATCAAACTCAGAAAAGAACATCCCGCTTTCAGAATGAGAACAGCTGAGCAGATCAGAAAGTATTTATATTTTCTCGAATCACCCAGAAAGACTGTGGCCTTCATGATAAAAGATCACGCCAACGACGATCCTTGGAGGGAAATTTTGGTGATCTACAACGGTGATGTGACAGAGAAGGAATTCACCCTACCAGAGGGGGAATGGAATGTCGTCGTGGATAAAGATAGAGCTGGGACCGAACCTTTTTATACGTTGAAGGGGACCATCAAGATCCCTCCAATCTGTGCCATGGTGATGTACAAAAATTGATTAATAAGAGGGAGGAAACTGCGTGATCGTCGAGGTCACCGATCTCAAAAAGAAGTTCGGTACCATCGAAGCACTCAAGGGAATAAGCTTTGAGATAGAGCAAGGCGAAATATTCGGTCTCATAGGACCGAATGGGGCGGGTAAAACGACAACTCTGAGAATCATTTCAACCCTGCTCAAACCCGATGAAGGAACGGCAAAAGTCTTCGGTTACGATGTATCAGAGGAACCACACGAGGTCAGAAAATTCATAAGTTACCTGCCAGAAGATGCGGGGGCTTACAGGGAACTCACGGGTTTGGAATATCTAAGGTTCATCGCAAAATTCTTCGCCAAAGATGTGACCGAGTTTAAAAAAATGGTCGAGAGAGGTTCACAGATAGCTAACCTTGGAGATAGGTTGCGCTCTAAGGTGTCCACATACAGTAAGGGAATGACCAGAAGGCTTCTCATCGCCAGGGCTTTGATGATCGATCCCAAACTCGCCATCCTCGATGAACCCACGTCTGGCTTAGATGTGCTCAACGCGAGAGAGATAAGATCGATCATAAAACAATTTGTGAAAAACGGAGGAACGGTCTTACTCTCTTCTCACAACATGCTCGAAGTTGAACTCTTGTGTGACAGAATCGCTCTGATAAACAACGGTGAAATAGTCGAGATAGGTAAACCGGAGGAACTGAAGAAGAAATTTGCCGCATCAAACATCGAAGAAGTCTTCGCGGAGGTGGTCAGATGTTCTGGAACCTGTTGAGAAAGGAATTGAGGGAAATTTTCACTATTTCGAGTTTGATATCTGTAGTGTTGCTCTCGGTAATCTATGCTTCGATCGGTAAAGGTATCGGTAACATCGCCGAAGAAGCGACTAAGAAACCCGTGGTAGCAGTGGTGAACTTGGACGTCGGCGAGTTTGGAGGGACGATCGAAACGGCGGTGAAAACCTTCGCAGACGTTATCTATACAGGTTCAAACGTCGAAGAAGCGCTCAATAGGTTGAAAAAAGTGAATGGCTCTGCTCTGCTCATCGTTCGAGAAGACTTCAGTCAGAAGCTAACTTCCATCCAACAAGCGAAGATCAAAGTGATTTTTCTTTTGAAAGGCTTAGGCATCATGGATACTATCCCCTCTGAAAAATTCAGTAGCTTTCTGAACGATCTGGAAAGACAAATAGTGATGACTCTGTTGATCCGGCACGGCGTTGAAAATCCAAACTTCGTGCTCGATCCTGTGGGAAGAGAAGAAGCAACCGTGTATCTTGGGAAAACGTTGGAAGGCCTATCACCTTCACAACTTTTGAGCTACTTTTCCAACCGCTGGATGATCGTATCCATCGTGATAATGATGCTGATCTTGATGTCTGGCGGTACCGTGATTTCATCGATGGGACTCGAGAAGGAAAACAAGACGCTCGAAACGTTGCTCACCATGCCTGTACCACGAAGTTACATCATCCTTGCAAAGATTTTGGCTGCCACCGTTTCAGGTTTAGTCATGGCGACGATCTACATGGTTGGGTTCAGTTTCTATATGAGATCTTTCGAAATACCCTCAACGGTTCCACTCGATATGGAGATGCACCTTGCAGATTACGGACTCGTTGGGCTTTCTATGTTTTCCGCCCTGTTGTGCGGTATAGGTCTCGCCATGTTGCTCGGATTAATTTCCAAAGACTTCAAGAGTGCACAGACGATGACCTTCCCACTCGTTGCACTGGCTATCTTCAGCATGATGATCACCATGTTCAAAGATGTCTCGACGATGCCGGTGCTATTGAAAACGGTGGTGTACGTTATTCCGTTCACGCACGCGATGACTTCGGTGAGGAACATTTTCTTCGACAACTATGCACCCGTCATGTATGGAGTTCTGTACAACTTCATACTCGCAGCAGTTTTGTTGGGGATCATCGTGAAGATTTTCAACAGTGACAGTTTGATCACCGGAATGAGGTTCTTCAAATCAAGAAGTGAGCGATCGAAACTCACTCGATTTTGATCAACTGAAATTCGTCGACCCAACCCCAGTTACCAGCCTTACCTTTCACGTGCAGACTGATTCTGGCTCTCCCGGTTGTTATGTTCACTTCTATGATGGGATGGTTCCACTGGAGCCACCCTCTGTTCGTTATTTTCACGGACTTGGTTTCTTCACCGTGCTCGCTGATGCTCAACACCACATCGTCTCCGCCACTGCCTTGAATCCACATCGACAGTCTGTACGTTCCCTCAACAACCACATCCACGACTTGATACATCTCGAACTCGAAAGGTCTATCAAGCCAATAGTTCACGGCGTAAACTCCATGGTGTGCGTTCTGTGGTGGACTGGCGCGAACAACCTTTACAGCTTGTCTATCGCCCTCAATGATCCAAGGATCGAAGGACCCCGTTTCGAAGCTCGCATTCATCAAGAGGTTGGTCGGCTCTTTTACAATCAGTTTTGCCTGAACGGTTCTGTCATAGTCGTTGATTTTTCCAAAGAGGTTGTGTTCTCCTACTTCCTTCAACTTTTCTGGTTCTACCTGCCAGGTGACAGAAACCTGTCTCACAGAATCATCCGAGAACAGTGCCTTGATCTTCTCCGGCAAATCGATCTTCTGCCCAACGATAGTTTCGATCACGATTGGGAAGACTTCAACTATCTCGACCGCTTCTTTGAGCAACTCATCGTATTTTTTGAACGCACCTAAACTTTCAAGAGCGTGGCCATTGAAATCGAACAGAGCTTGGTTTTCCCAAGGATTTCCTTCACCGGTTTTCCAACCAGCACCCTTGACTGGTATCCAAGCACCTTCCCAATAGAACAAGCCAAGGCCTTTATTGTTTGGAACCTGTTTCAAAGTTTTTATCAAATCTCTCAGGAAACTGACCTGACCTCTGACGGTGGCCCTGTAGCCAGCCAACCATTGTAGTTTCTCATCACCGAAGATGTTGGGGTGACCGTCTGCGTCTTCCAAGGTCCACGCATAAGCCGTTTCGACGATGAGAACGTCTTTGCCGTACCGCGTTGCGATGTCGTTCAAATTGGAAGCAAGTTCAAAAATCGTTCCGTGCCAATAAGGATAGAATGAGACACCTATTATGTCAAAATCAACTTCGCGAGCCACGAGCTCGTCGAAAAACCATCTGTACAAAGAGTTGTTCCCGCCGTCTGCAAGATGTACCACGATACGAACGTTAGGATCGAACTCTCTGATGGCTTTTATTGCAGAATTCAAAAGTGCAACGAAGCCATCGAAACCACCAGCGTTAGGGCCAGAGATTTGACCGTCGGGCCAGAGAAAACCGTTGTTCAACTCGTTTCCAACCTGTACCATGTCCACATTTACGCCGTTGCTTTTCATGTAGTCGAGTACGAACTTGGTGTATTCGTACACAGCTTTCTGCAACTCTTCACCGTGCAAGTTTCGCCACGCCTTAGGTTTGTTCTGCTTCCCAGGATCCGCCCACCAATCGCTGTAATGAAAATCGATCAGAACTTTCATCCCGAGCTTCTTTGCCCTGCTTGCTATCTTCGTCATGTTCACATGATCGCAGCTTCCACCCCCGAGGGGTTTCCCCTGATCGTCCACCGGGTCGTTCCATATTCTGAGCCTGATCCAATCGACACCGTGATCTTTCAGAATTTCGAGACAATCTTTTGTCACACTGTTGTCGTAGAAAACACCTCCAAACTTCTCGATCTCGTGAAGCATCGATACATCGACACCGAAAATGAAAGGTATAGAAGCGATCGCCGAACTTGCGAACAGCATCATCATTGCTCCCATCTTCCACATACCTTTCACTCCTTCACCGCTCCCCTCGTTAAACCACTGACGAGGTACCGCTGCATGGACAAAAACAGTATGACCATGGGTAACATTCCAAGGAGGGCAGCCGCTGTGAACAAACCCCATTCCGTCTCGTAGGGACCTACAGCGAAAGATTGCAAACCTAACGCGTAGGTGTAATTTCTAACGTTCTGAAGCACGATCCTCGCGACGACGTATTCGTTGAACGTACCGATGAAAACAAGTAAGAACACCACAACGAGTATGGGCCTTGCGAGTGGTAACACGATCATGTAGAAGCTCTGAAATTTCGTCGCCCCATCGACTATGGCAGCCTCTTCGAGAGAAGCTGGGATCAGATCGTAGAAACCCTTTATGAGGTAAACGTTGTAAGCGATGTTCGTCAAATAAGCTAAGGCGAGACCGCCTATGGTGTCTAGACCCAAGAGAGGAACGTACTTTCCAAGGAAATTGAGGAGGTTGTATATCGCGATCATGAATATCACGCCTGGGAACATCTGGATGAGCAGAAAGCTGAGTATACCGTACCTCCTACCCACGAACCTCATCCTGCTGAAGGGATAAGCCGCCGTGGCGCAGACGAACGTGGTTATAAGGGCAACGAGTGTCGAGACGACTATAGAATTCAAGACCCACCGTCCAAAGTAATGTTTCATTTTTTCTTTCCAAATCTGATCTATTCTGAAAAGATGCTTGTCTATCTCACGATAAAACTTCTCCACCTCGCGGAAGGGAGAGATTTTCATCAAAGTTCCTGCTCTTCTGGAA
>CAYXCE010000112.1:624-5102 GCA_964463395.1 uncultured Pseudothermotoga sp. | reverse complement strand
GAAGCGAGACTGTTTGTACTTGATAAAATGTACAACACCATCGACAAGCCGAGGCCCAGCTTGTCCATGTATGCACCTGTCATAAAGACGACATCGGTCGATCCAACAAGGGTAGGGGAGATCATTGGACCAGGTGGACGTGTGATAAAAGGTATCATAAAAGAGTTCGATGTTCAAATATCAGTGGATGACGAAACAGGTCGTATCAGTGTTATAGGTAACAGCGAGCAGAAAGTTAACTCAGCGATCAACAAAATAAACGAGATAGTTAAAGATATAACGGTTGGTGATATCTTCGAGGGCAAGATCACCCGTATAGAACCTTTCGGAGTCTTTCTAGAAGTTGGTCCAGGCAAGATTGGATTATTGCATCAAAGCAAGATCGTGAGTAACATCAGAGCTTTGAAAATCGGTGATACACTGAAAGTCAAGGTGTGTAATATCGACAACCTGGGCAGATTACAGTTCGAAGAGATAGCATCTTCAGACTTCTCAGAGGAAAGAAAATCGATTCGAGAGAGAACAGCAAGGGAGGAGAGAGGCCCAGCACGTCCCAGAGGTAGGCCACGAACAGATAAGGAATGAAACGGAGGCACACACTATGAAGATTGAAATTGCAAAGGCTTCGAATGGGCACATTTACTATGTGCCCATTTCTTCAGTTAGGACACTGTCAATTGCATTCATTGTACCAGCTGGATCTGTTAACGAAGAAGCTAGCGAAGCTGGTTTAGCACATCTCATTGAGCACGCAGCATTCAAGGGCACCAAGAAGTTTGATGAGTTCACACTCAAGTTCAGTCTTGAGGTCGTTGGTGGTGGTCTTAATGCTTTTACAACGAAGAACTTCACCGTTTATCTTGCGAAGGTGCCTTACAGCTATTACGAAAAGGCCATTGAGATTCTCTCGGAAATAGTTTTTAACCCTCTTTTGGAAGAAAGGTCGATAGAGCTTGAAAAATCTGTTATAATTGAAGAAATAAAGACTTACAGCGAGGATCATGAAAGTAGAGTACAAGACTTGTTTACCGAGACCTACCTTGAGGAGCCGTACTCACGTCCAGTGAGTGGTTACAGGGAAACTGTGGAAAAATTGAACAGAGAGAAGGTTCTCGCCTTTCACTCGTCGTATTACGGAAACGTGGACATAGTTGTCGCTGGTAAAGTGACGAAAAATGTTTTGGAGAAATTGAAGCGAGTTTTCGAGATGCACAACAGGGATGTCGATCCGCCAGAAATCGATGTATTTTTTAAGCCGGAAAGGATTGTTTGTGAGGGTAAAAAGGACCTGACTCAGGTACATTTGATAGGTGGAACATACCTTGATTTTGGTGTAATGAGTGAAGATTATCCTGCATTCCTAGTGTTGAGTACTTTGCTTGGAAGTGGCATGAGCTCACTCTTATTTACACGGATAAGAGAACAGCTTGGTCTTGTGTACGATATTGACCTCTTGAATACTGTTTGGAGAGACAAAGGCATCTTCAGTGTGTATGCTTGTACGAGTCCCAACAAGTTGAAGAGATACATCGAAGAATTGAAAAAAATAATGAGACAAGACATAACCAAAGATCAGTTTGAGTACGGGAAACAAAGGTTGATGGGTAAACTTCAAATGATGACTGAGAGCGTCTCAAGTATATTCGGTTATGTGCTGGAGCTTTTGATTGCAAAGAGTGAACCTATATCTGTGGACGAGATGCTGAAAAAAATTGAGACAGTCACTCTGAAACGGGTGAGAACCCTTTGGAGAAGAATTTGTGAAAGGCCATGGCACTGGTCAGGTGTAGTCCCAGCCGGTATTGAGAATAGTGTGGTGAGCACAATTGAAGATTGAAGCTTCACAGATTATTTTGAAAAGTGTGGAATCGCTCACGGGAATGGAGGTTTCCTTAGAAACAATCAAGGGGCCAGATGGACGAGTCTTGATCGAAGCTGGTAACAGTATTACACCAGACAAAGTTGAAAGTCTTAAGCTCAACGGTATCGAACGGATCTGGGTCAAAGTGAATGAGTTCTTACCGCCAGTGATCGACGTACGCAAGATCGAAACGGTCAAAGAAGAAATAAAACAAGTGTTCACCTCTGCCGTTGAAAAGTTCAAGATAGAGCGTGAGCAAGTTTGGGAATTATCACAGACTATCCTGAGTGATGTTTTGAAAAATTACGGTGATAAACTGTCACTCGTTTTCCTCGCCCAGCAAACAGATGAAGATTACACTTACACGCATGAAGTGCACGTGAGTATGATTTCCTCTTTGATTGGGCTGGAATTGGGTTTGAAATTGGGAACACTCTCTCATCTCGCTTTCTCTGCTATGATCCACGATGTAGGTAAGGTGCTGGTCCCTCGTGAGATACTTCTGGCCCCGAGGCGTTTGACACCAGAAGAGTTTGAGATCATGAAGAAACACGTTGTTTTTGGAGAGAGGATCTGTCGAAAGTCTGGTTTGAACGACGAAAATGTGTTGAGTGCTGTGAGAGATCATCATGAAAAACTCGATGGATCTGGTTATTTGACTGGGTTGAGGGATCAACAAATAAGTTTGTTTGCACGCATCGTGAGTGTTGTTGATATATATGATGCACTCGTTTCAAGCAGATCTTACAAACCGTCTTGGACGCCTTACAAAGCCATGGCGGAGCTTATAAAGCTGGCTTCGCTTGGCAAATTAGATTCAAAGGTTGTACAAGTTATGATCTCTATTTTGGGACTCTATCCTATAGGTACTACAATCGTGCTCAACAGTGGGCATAGAGCGATCGTAGTTGGCGTGAATAGGAATAATCCTTTGAAGCCGATCGTTCAGACGGAACAAGGTGAGGTCATTGACCTGGTTGAAGAAAAAGATCTCAGGGTGATTTCAGTGATCGAATGAAGATTGGAGGTGATCACTCATGGAATTGAAGGCGAAGCTGAGTCAGGATCTAAAGGATGCCATGAAAAATAGGGATGAGACAAGGGTGAGAACTTTAAGGATGGTTTTAGCTGCGATCAAGAACTTTGAGGTTGAAAAAATGGGATCGGCCACAGATGAAGAAATACTCCAGATCATGTTGAAAGAGATAAAGAGAAGACAAGAAGCTATAGAGATGTATGAAAAGGGAGGAAGACAGGATTTAGCACGAGCGGAAGGTGAGGAAATACAAATTATACAGTCTTACATGCCTAAGCAAATGAGCGAAGAAGAAATAAGAGAGCTTGCCCAAAGGATCATTTCAGAACTGAACTTGACTGGGCCGAAGGATATCGGAGCAGCCATGAAAGCTATCATGCCACACGTCAAGGGAAAAGCTGACGGGAGACTTGTTAATAAAATTGTCTCTGAGCTTCTTGGTGGGAGTTGAGAAATTGCTAGACACGATAGTCGCTGTATCGAGTCCCAGGGGCGTTGGTGCAATATCCATAGTTCGCTTGAGTGGTCCGGATTCTTGGAGAATTTGTCTTTCGAATCTCAGTAGTGTACCTAGCACTATCGAGCCGAGAAGAGTTTATCATAACTTTCTGTTAGATGAAGATGGTCAAGTGTTGGATGAAATCACGGTCATTTTCTACAAAGCTCCCCATTCTTACACGGGTGAGGATATGGTAGAAGTGATGTGTCATGGTGGGCCTGTTGTTACCCAGTTGGTCCTAGAAAGATTCCTTCAGTCTGGCGCAAGACTTGCAGAAGCCGGTGAATTCACCAAGAGAGCTTTCTTGAATGGTAAGATGGACCTGACAAAGGCTGAATCTGTGAAGCAAATTGTAGAGGCGACGTCGAAAGTTGCTGTGAAGATGGTGGCAGCAAATCTTTCTGGTAGATTGGCCAAGATGGTCGAACAGTTGCGAGAAGATCTCTTAGGTGTACTCGCCCAAATAGAGATCGAATTCGATTATCCTGAAGAAATATTAACTGAGCCAGAACAGATAAAAATGATGCTTCTCAAGCTTTTTGATGGAGTAAGGGAAGTTTTGAAAAATGCTGACAGTAGACTGGCCATTTCGAAAGGTTTGAAGATAGTCATAGTCGGTAAACCAAACGTCGGTAAATCGACCTTGCTCAACGCCTTACTCAACGAGGATAGGGCGATTGTTACTGAAGTACCAGGCACAACTCGAGATGTTATAGAGGCTGCCGTGACCATCAAGGGTATCACGTTCACACTCTTTGATACCGCAGGTATAAGGAACACCCACGATAAAGTTGAAAGAATTGGTGTAGAAAGGGCCATAAATGCCGCAACTCAAGCGGATTTGATTCTTTTTGTTCTCGATGCGAGTTCTCCTTTAGATGAGGATGATTTGAGAATTTTGCAACTAATAAAGCAAAAAAGGTACTTGGTTGTGGTAAACAAAGTCGATGTGGTTGACAGGATAGACATCGAGGATCTCAGAAAAGCACTCGGAACAGATGCCCACGTTTTAGTGATTTCTGCACTCAAAAGGGAAGGTGTGGAACAACTTGAAGAAGAAATAGCCAAGCAGGTTCAGGATC
>CAYXCE010000112.1:0-614 GCA_964463395.1 uncultured Pseudothermotoga sp. | reverse complement strand
CTATTTGAAAATAGTGAAGGTTACATCACCACTACTCGTCAATACGAACTTCTTTTATCGTGCCAACTGAATCTCAAATCGGCAATCGAAGAGATGGATTTCAAAAGAATGGATATCGTAGCAGAGAAATTGAAAAGCTGTCTCAAAGTACTCGACAGCTTGCTAGGAACCGAATACACAAACGATTTGATCGATCGCATGTTTGAAGACTTCTGCGTGGGCAAATAAAAAGGGGGCCGCTGAGCCCCCTACGTTCATTTAACCTTTTCTTTCAGGACCTTGCCAGGTCTGAACTTCGGCACTTTTCTTGCGGGTATCGTGATCGGTTTCTTCGTCTGTGGATTCACACCTTTTCTTTGTGCTGCTTTGCGAACTTCGAAGCTTCCAAAGCCAACGAGCTGGACCTTCTCACCTTTAGCCAGGGCCTCGGTGATGGACTCAAGCATTGTGTCAACGACTTTTTTGACGTCTTTTTTCTTGAGTCCGGCTTTCTTCGCAACTTTGTCAACAAGTTCTTTCTTGTTCATCCTTCAACCCCCCTCCTTACAGCGATTTCGGGAGATGACCTCTCCCTCTTGCTTGTATAATAACACTTTGGGGTGTGTCATTTCAAG
>CAYXCE010000111.1:0-5117 GCA_964463395.1 uncultured Pseudothermotoga sp. | reverse complement strand
TCATTTGGTGCCGGGCACCGTGGTCGACATGATGCTCGGCACCCAAAATTATTTGACGCAGGAACAGATAAAAGAGCTATATCGTCAATATGGGCTCGACAGACCTCTGATCGTTCAATACTTTCTCTGGCTCAGAAACATCGCCATGTTCGAGTTCGGTGTATCTTTGAGAACGGCAAAGCCCGTTTTGGGGTTAATTTTGAGCAGATTGCCCGTCACTTTGGAGCTCGCGATGCTTTCCATGCTCATAGCTCTGAGTTTGGGAATAACTTTGGGCGTCGTTGCAGCCGTGAAGAGGAACACGATCGCTGACGATGTTGTGAGACTCTTCAGCTTGATCGGTATTTCTTCACCGGCTTTTTGGATCGGGGCGATCTTCATCGTTCTGTTCTCTGGTTTGTTCAGAGGTTTCAACATCTTCGGATACGTACCGTTCAGTCAAAACGCGTTGAGAAACCTTCAGTCCATGCTTTTACCCTCATTGACGCTCGGGTTGATGATCTGCGCCCAGATAGTTCGTATCACCAGATCCTCCATGCTCGATGCGCTCAGACAAGAATACATAAAGACCGCCAAGGCGAAAGGTGTGAGCGAATCTGCACTCATTTTCAAGCACGCACTCAAAAACGCTTTGATCCCGATCATAACGCTCTCTGGGATACAGCTGGGCTATCTGATCGGTGGGACGATCGTCATAGAAAACTTATTCGCTCTGCCGGGTCTGGGGAGACTCTTACTTCAAGCCGTTAACGAAAGGGACTATCCGGTGGTGCAATCCATCGTTTTGTTCGTCGCGATCATGGTCGTGCTGTTGAACATCTTAGTCGATTTCATCTACACGCTCGTAGATCCGAGAGTGGAGCTGAAGTGAGGCATGAAGGTTCTTCGAAAACTTTTGAAGAAACCTCTGAACGTGTTCGCCGTGAGCTTGCTGATACTGACCGTTCTGATGGCCATCTTCCCGAAATTTTTCTCGACACACCATCCGTTCGCCATGGATTACGAAGCGATGCTCAGTCCACCTTCGTTGAAACACCTTTTTGGTACCGATCAGTTTGGCAGAGACATCTATTCGAGGTGCGTGCACGGGATACAAAAAAGTGTCATCGTGGCGTTCTGTTCGATCCTGTTGGCTTGCCTTTTTGGAACGGTCCTCGGATTGGTCTCTGGCTATCGCGGTGGGATCGTCGATCTTTTGATCATGCGCGTGTGTGACAGTTTCTTCGCCTTCCCAACGCTCGTGCTCGCACTGTTCATCGTGGCACTGTTTGGAAACAGCCTCACAAACTTGATCTTCGCGATAGCCGTCGTCTACACACCCATATTCGCAAGGACCATACGTGGGTCGGTGCTCTCGGTCAAAGAGAACCTCTTCGTGAAAGCTTCGAAGGTGATCGGTGTAAAAGATTTCAGAATCATGTTCGTCCACATTCTGCCGAACGTTTCTTCTGTGCTTATAGTCACCTTCACTACGAACCTTTCGACCGCATTCTTGACGGAAGCCTCGCTGGGTTTTCTCGGACTGAGCGTGCCCCCACCACAGCCGACTCTGGGTGGATTGGTGGCGCAGGCGACGGCCTTTCTCACCACGGCGCCTTGGATGGCATTGTTCCCCGGGGCAGTCATAGCGATGATCGTGCTGAGTTTGAACATCCTCGGGGATGCACTGAGGGACATTCTGGATCCAAAGGGATGAGCTCAGCTTTATTTTAAGCTTTGTCCTTATTCCCTTGACTAATTTTTCTCCTCGAAACTTGTTGGGTCTATACCCATTTTGGCTAGCACAAAACGCTTTACCCTTGTGGCTGACTCAAAAGCACTTCTTGCTTCCTCGACCGAAGGTATGTAGAATTCGTCTGGATATCTTACATCAACAACATAGTCTAATCCAGACACTACGTCGTACAACTTCTCAAAATCTTTATCGATGGATGGACACAGAGCAATAAGAAATTCCAGCGAATGTGTCCTACCAAATTCAAGATTGTGTTTCACTAAGAATGCTTTCAACAGTTTCTCAACTGCTTGTTGACAATGAAAACACGTAGTATCGCGGTCTTATAATCATTTAAAGCTTTGATCAACTATTTATTTGCTTCCTCACTCACAGATCGATTCCCTCTCGAAGGGCAGTTTTTATCACACTTCCTATTTCGTCTTTCTTTTTCTCAACCTCAAATTCGGACCTTATCAGAATATCACAATCTATCAAATGTTGAGCGAGTTCTTTGCGAATCAGATGTGCGATCTTCCTTCGAACTTCCCGTGAGAGATCGCGGTCGATAACGACGAGTATATCCCAATCGCTACTTTCTTCTTGATCTCCTCACGCCCTTGAACCGAACAGTACGAAGCGCTTGCTCTCGATATTGAAATCTTTACAAACTTTCTCTATCACGCTTTTGATGATCTCTTTCACCAAAATTCGATCCCCCGTGACACGATTCTACCATCTCGTGCTTACACGCCGAGAGTTTTCAGATCACTCTCGAAATCCCTTCACAAAGAACCACGATCTTTCACTCCAGTTTCATGAAAAACTTCATGGAGAACCACAGTGCGACGATGCCAACCACAAGAAAGACCGCGTTGGTCATCGCGAAGTACGAAAAACTGAGCGCTTGTGCGTCAGCACTGAAACGAACCAAGTCGGCTGCGTACTTGACCGGTAGAACGTGTGCGATCCACCTGAGATAGCTCGGTATGAAGCTGATCGGAAAATAAACACCCGAAAAGAAAACCATGACCGTGTTGAGAACCGACGCGACATTCAACGCCGCGTTGGGATTTTTGAAAATCGAAACGATCAATATGCCGACCGCCATCATTCCCAACGTGACGAACACGACGGTGGGTACCAGAAAGATCCAGTTGAAAGTCACGACGCTGTTGAACAAAATCCTGCATAGAATCAGCACCACGAACAGCGAGACAAAACTGAGTATCAATCTGATGATCGAGACGCTCAGAACCAAGCTGATCGGACTCGCTCCAGTCAGAGAGATCCTCTTCAGAACACCCTTTTTTCTGTAACTGCCAAAGACATTTATCATGGAGAACATGCCGTTTGAGAACAGCGATAGTGCGATCACACCCGTGATCATGTAATCGAACTCCGAGAATTCTTTTCCTGTTTGATGAACGTGCACCGTTTCTATCTTGACGAACTGTCTGGTGTTGTTCAAGGCTTTTTCAACGATGCTCTTCACAGACAGTTGTAACATCTTCACTTCGCCCATCAGTGATGAGGTGTCTCGATAGTGTAGAACTATCTTCGAACCACGCACAATCAAGCCCATCGGGAGTTTTCCATCTTCCACATCTTTGATCAAGCTTTCTCCATCTGAGTAGACTTTTAAGTCCCAGTTTCCTGTATTCTCGAGTGCCGCAATCACTCTCGGCTCGTCACTGAACACACCGATCGTCCTTCGATAGGTCGACTCCCCACCGAACAGAAAGCCGAATATCACGAGGAACATCACGGGAAAGAACACGCTCATGAAAAGACCGGCGAAGTTCCTGACGGATTCTATCGTGTAGGCTTTTGCGAAGGCGAAGAATCCCTTATTCATAAGCCATCACCTTCTTGAAATTCAACGAGAAAATGAGGATTGAAGCAACGACCCAAACGGTCGGGACCAACCACAGCGATAGTTCAGACAAACTGTAGACGTTGTGGAGCAGGGAAATTCTGAGATTCTCAGCGAGATAGGTTGTTGGGAGCACGTAAGCGATCGACTTTATGAACCACGGCATGTCGATGCTCAAGATCGGAAAGTAAAAACCCCCTAAAAACATCATCACTTGGTAGGAAATCTGGACTGTCACCATCGCCGTCGAGAAGCGTCTGCACAGCGAGGCGACCATCATACCCACACTGAAACAGACCAGCATCGAATAGAAAAGCTTCAGTATGAAACTCAGAGATAGAGAGAGCTCACTGACTCTGTACACACCGAGCCCCATGGCGTAGATGAGAGCGCTAGAGAGCAACATGGAAATCAATATACTCAAACCGAGAGAAAAGAAATATTCCAAAGCCTTTATGGGGGTGGTGTAAAGTTTTTTGTTCGCGCCAGATTCACGGTTGTGAATCAATTCCAAGGGGAGGTTGAAAACGGCCAAGGAGAGTATAGACATGAGGAGGATGGCTGGAAAAATGTAAGTTTGATACCTGAAATTCTCACTCGTTCCGCCCCTTTTGACGGGTTTGAGTTCAAGTTCTACCGGTACGTACTGCCCACCAGTTCGACTGAGCAGTTGTTTGGTCATCTCGACGTCCACGGCTTGGAAGATCGATTCCAAGACTCTGCCGGCGGTCTCAGACTCGGCGGAATTGGCGAGTGTGTAAATTTCAAGTTTCACAGCCTCACCAGAAAACAGCATCGTTCTGGCCATCGCCAGGTTCAAACCCTTGGGTATCCTCAACAGGGCATCGACCTTCCTCGATCGAAGATCGTTCTTGGCCTGTTCGATGTCTTCAAAGTACACGATCTTGAAAGGTTCTGGTTCGATCTGTTCGAGCACCTGTGCCACTATCCTGCCGAAACCTGCCAATTCTTCTTCCTTAACGACCGCCAGCTTGAAGTTCACGCTCGTATCCTCTTCATAAAAGCCGGAGAAAACTGAGGAGAGTATGAAGAAGAGCACCAGTGGAAAGATGAAGGGCCAGAAAAATCCGTTGAACTCACGAACATCGTTCAGAAAGAAAGCTTTCGCCAGCCTAAAGATCTTCACACCGACCACCTCAGTCTCTGAGCGAACGACCTGTCAGCTTCAAAAACACATCTTCGAGGTTCGGTCTTCTTATGACCACGTTGTCCACAACGACACCGAGTTGTTTTGCCTTCGTGAGCAAAGCGTGCACGGTCTCTTCAACGTCGCTCGCCGTCAAGACGAACCTGTCGTGGTCGGAAGATCTCAGATCACGAAATTGTTCTCGGAGCAGTTCGGGCTTATCGACGCTGAATTCTATGTAGCTTTCCATTTCGAGCGAACTCACGAGCTCGCCCACAGTTCCACTGGCGATGATCTTCCCGTGGTCCATGATGATGACCTTGTCTGCCAAGCTTTCGGCTTCTTCCATGTGGTGTGTCGTTAAAAAAATCTGCTTTCCT
>CAYXCE010000110.1:0-5217 GCA_964463395.1 uncultured Pseudothermotoga sp. | reverse complement strand
GTGCAGGGATCTGTGTCACTAGTCCATCCCCAACGGTGAGCAGAGCGTAAACTTGTGCAGCGCGAGCAAAACTCAAATTGTGTTTGAGTACACCTATCAGAATGCCACCGACGATGTTGATCAAGACTATGATGATGCTCGCTATGGCGTCGCCCCTTACGAACTTCGAAGCACCGTCCATAGCTCCGTAAAAATCGGCCTCGCGTCTTATGAGTTCTCTGCGCTTTCTGGCCTCATCTTCTGTGATCAAACCGGCGTTCAGATCTGCATCGACACTCATTTGCTTTCCTGGCATCGCGTCCAAAGTGAATCTGGCAGCAACTTCAGCTATTCTCTCGGCGCCACGCGTTATCACAATGAACTGTATGATGACCAAGATGAGGAATATCACAAGCCCCACCACGTAATCACCCTTGACGACGAACTCGCCGAAAGTCCTTATCACCCTTCCTCCAAACTTTTCACCCTCCAGAAGGATCAACCTCGTCGAAGCCACGTTCAGTGCGAGTCTGAAGAGAGTTATTATGAGCAAGAGTGTGGGGAACGAAGACATATCGAGTGCGTGTCTCACGTACATGGATGAGAGCAATACGATCATCGATAGGGCAATGTTGAGTAACTGGAAGAAGTCCAGCGCAAAATCAGGTATTGGAAGGATCATCAGAAGTACGATCGCAACGACCGCGATGGCCACAAAAATGTCGAGATGCTTCAAAACTTTCGCTCCCTTAACATCAAATTATAGCAAGCATTTCATCTCAGCGAGTAAACGTGTGCGAGTATCTCTGCAACCGCTCTGTAGAGGTTCGGCGGGATTTGATCTCCGACTTCACAACTTTTATAAAGTTCCCAGGCTACCTGAGGATTGCGAACGATGGGAACGTTGTGACTGGTAGCTATCTCGACGATCTTCTTCGCAAGATCGTCCAATCCTTTCGCCAAGACCAACGGGGCTTCCATCTGCTCAGAATCGTATTGTAGGGCAACGGCCACGTGTGTGGGGTTGGTGATCACAACGTCGGCTTCTGGTACTTTTTGGAGCATCCTCCCACGTGCGAGTCTGATCATGATTTCACGCTGTTTTCTCTTGATCTCCGGGTTGCCCTCGACCTCTTTGAATTCTTCTTTCAGCTCTTGTCTGGTCATGCGCAAACTCTTTTCATATTCCCATCGTTGGAATAAATAATCTATCAAGTCTAGGACCATCATGGCGATGGCGCATCGAAGCATCAACGTGATCGTTAGATCCGCAACGTACCAAATCGATGCGTTCGGTTCGAGTTCTGAAAGGCGCGGCAGTTCACTGTAACGCTGCTTGATCAAGCTGTATGAAACATAACCGACGATAGCCAATTTGATGAAAGATTTGATCAACTCGAAAAGGTTTCTCAGAGAGAACATCCTTTTCAGCCCTTCAACTGGATTGATCCTGCTGAGATCAAACCTCAGGGGCTTGAGGGAAAACAAAAACCTCGTTTGCAGAGCTCCAACGAGGATCGCTGTGAAAGCCACTGCAGACAGAAGTAAAATCAAGAGAATGAAAGGCTCTCTAAAAATCTGAAAGATAAAGCTTGATAGTGTTTCTTCATCCATCGGTTCGAGGGAAAAAAAGCTCATGGAAGCGTTCCCCAGGGCTCTACTGAGTTGTGGCAGAAGAGCTTTCAAGATGAGAGTTGCCGCAAAGAATGTGAAGGCCAAGTTCAGTTCGCGTGATACGGCGACTTGACCTTCTTCCCTAGCTTTTCTTCTACGCCGTGGTGTCGGTTTCTCCGTTCTGTCTGGATCGGCAAAAAGTTGTAAATCCAATCTCAGCGGCTCAGAAAAAATTCTATGAAATTGATGGTTTTCTCCGCCAACCGTGCGCTCATCTCGGCCCATATGGGTATCAATCCCACCATCAAGAGCATACCAACAAGGACCTTCAAAGGCAAGCCGACCATGAAAACGTTCATCTGTGGTACCAACCGAGACAGAATACCCAACGCGACGGAAACTATGAGCATGAAACCGATCAGAGGTATGCCGAACTTCAGTGCGACGATTAAACTCTCACCGATTCTTTCGATCAGTACGTTCATGAAATTCAGATTCATCAACGAAGCTGATAAAGAAAAATGTTTCAGTGATTCAACGATCGCCTGATAGAGTAACAAATGCCCCTTGATCGCCACGAAGACGAACAGACCGATCGTGTACAGAAGTTCACCGTGCAGTGGAACTTCTTCACGTTGCGGATCGAACACGGACGACATAGCGAAACCCATCTGAGTACCGAAAACTTCTCCCGCCAAACTCAACCCCGCCAGCGGTAAAAGGGCGAGAAAACCCAAGATCAAGCCGTAAAAATAGTTGTTCACCATGCTCAGAACTAAAGTCAAGATCGGCAAATTCAAAGGTACTGTCTCCTGAACAACTGGAATCACGAGCCAGCTCAAGAGGACCGTGAGCAACACCTTGGCCTGCATGGGAATGAACCAATCTCCAAAAAACGGTGCAATTGTGAACATTCCAGCGATTCGGGTTAAGACGAGCGCCCAAACCAGGAATTTTTCCTGGACGAATTCGTACAAGTTCAGATCAGATCATCCCCATGAATTTCTCGAGGATCTCTCGCGTGTATTCGATCAACTTCTGGAGCATCCAAGAACCGAGCAACATCAACGTGAGGAACGTGAGGATGATCTTCGGGGCGAAGGTGAGTGTTTGTTCATGAATTTGAGTGGCGGCCTGCAGTATGCCTATGAGGAGGCCCGCTATTAGGCTGACCAATAGAGGTGGTGTTATCAATATCAGGATCGTTTCAATGCCTTCTTTCATAACGTCGACGAAGACGTCTATCGTCAAACGTATCACCTCGCGAAACTCTTGATCAAACCGCTGACCAAAAGATCCCAACCGTTCACGGCGATGAACAAGAGCACCTTGAACGGTAGCGACACGAGCACGGGTGGGATCATGATCATACCCATGGACAAAAGAACACTCGAGACCACCATGTCGATGACGATGAACGGTATGTACAACAGCACACCCATCTTGAATCCAATTTCGAGTTCTCCGAGCACGAAAGCCGGTATGATCAAACTGTTCGGGGCATCTTCGATGCGCTCAATTTTGGTTCCCACACTGGAAGCGAGCAGAAAAACGTTGTCCTCGTTGTGGTGGTTCTTCAGCTCGCCCAACATGAACTGTCTGACCCGTCCCATGGTTCGGTCGAACATCTCTTGATAACCTATCTGGCCGTTCAGATATGGTGTGAGGGCATTGTTGTAGATGTCGTTCCACACGGGTTGCATTATGAAAAAAGTGAGAAACAGTGCCAAACCAACGAGCACCTGGTTCGGGGGAGTTTGTCTGGTTCCAAGTGCGTTCCTCAAGAAAGAGAAGACGACGATGATGCGCGTGAAGGAAGTGAACAAGACGAGGATGCTCGGTGCGAGCGTGAGCACTGTGAGGATGAGTAGGATCTCGAGTGTGACGACCAGATCACGCTGATTCTGCGGAGGAGAAACCCGTATATTTATCGAGGGAAATGGGATTTCCTCTTGCGCGAAAGAAAACGTCACTATCAGTAAGATGATCAGTATCAAGCATCTCTTCATCGTTTTTCTTCCTCGCTGTGCGTTTTGGAGAGCTTTTTAAAAAGGATCTTGGAGAAAGGCTCTCTCACTTCGATCTGTGCGATTTCCTCTTCGGAGAGTTTCTTCAGCACGGTCGAACTGGAATGGGAGATCAGCAGATAATAATACTCTTCCATAACTTTGACCAGGACTATCGAGGTGTTTCTGTCTATGTAATGCCTCTGCAACACTTGTACGTCTTTCGACGCTCCGAATGGAACGCGTTTTCTCACGAACACGTACATGACGTAGAGAAAACCGATCAAAAGTCCTAAAGCGAGAAGGAACTGGGCTAAAAGCCTGCCTATGCCTCCCACACCCTCAACTCAATTTTTGCAGCGCCTCTATCACTCTACTGTGTTGGAAGGGTTTCACTATGAAATCTTTCGCTCCAGCTTGGATGGCTTCGATCACCATCGCCTGTTGACCCATGGCGCTGCAAACTATTATCTTGGCGTTTGGGTCGATCTCCTTGATCTTCTTGATCGCAGTGATACCGTCCATCTCCGGCATCGTGATGTCCATGGTCACCACATCGGGCTTGAGTTCTTTGTACTTTTCCACGGCTTCAACACCGTTCGCCGCTTCTCCCGCCACCTCGTAACCTGCCTTGGTTATGATATCTTTCAGCAACATCCTCATGAAAGCGGCATCATCCACTATGAGCACTCGCTTTGCCATTCTTTTAACCTCCCCACAGTTTTCTCACGAAGAAACCGTCAAATCTTCCAATATTTTCTGCAGGTTCAGATGTACTATCAACTCTTCTCCCCTCTTTATGATCCCTTTCGATCTCTCTCCAAAGCTGTCAAATTTTTGCATCCTCTCAACGTCGTCGCCTTTGACCCTCACCACTCCTTTGACCTTCTCCACCAAGAAACCCACTTCCAACTCATCGAAGTTGACGACCACGATTTTATCTTCATCGCTGTGGGCAGAAGACAATCCGAGCATGGAACCGAGATCGATCACGGGAACGATCCTACCCCTCAGGTTCATGACACCCAAGACGTTCCTCTTCGAGCGCGGAACGGGTGTGATATCCGTCTTTTCTATGACCATGCTCACGTACTCGACGTCGAACGCCATTTCTTGATCACCCACACCAAAAACGAACACTTCGAATTCTGAAACTTCTACCATGGTTTCCCTCCTCAGACGATGTTGGACACATCGAGGATGAGTGCTATACTTCCATCACCGAGGATGGCCCCTCCGCTGAAGATACGCACGTCGTTGAAGATCTTCCCGAGTGACTTTATCACTATGTCCTCTTGTCCTATGAGTGAATCGACCACCAAACCGTACTTCTTGTTCCCAACACGCACTATCACAGAATTGTAAGAGCTTTCGTCCTTGTGACCATCGAGTCCGAAAACATCCCACAACTTTATCAACGGTATTATCTCGCCGCGTATGACCGTCACCAGCTTGTCTTGAATTTTCTGTATCTTGTTCGCAGGCACGTTCAGAGTGCTGTCTATGTTGGCTATCGGGATCGCATACACGTAGTTGTTCACTCTCACGAGCAACGCCTGAATTATGGCTAAAGTTAGAGGCAATCTTATCGTGACAGTCGTTCCTCTGTCTTTAACAC
>CAYXCE010000109.1:2037-5232 GCA_964463395.1 uncultured Pseudothermotoga sp. | reverse complement strand
GAGATGCTGAAACCAAGGAAAGTGATCATGGGGTTGATGGCGTTCCTCATGGCGTGTTTGAAAACAACGATTCGTTCCGGCATGCCTTTGGCCCTCGCGAACGTCACGTAGTCTTCGTTCAAAACGTCCAGCAAGGAACCCCTCATGTACCTCATCAAACTGGCCATCGAGCCGAGTATCAAGGCGGTCGCCGGTAACGCCATGTGCCACAACAGATCTTTGAATTTCTGCCAAGCGGTCATGGTGTTGTGGTCGATCGATATCATGCCTCCTATGGGGAACCAACCCGTGCGCGCCGCAAGGTATAGAAACAGCAATCCGAGGAAAAAAGAAGGAACGGCTATGAAACTGAAGGCAAAGACTGTGAGTATTTTATCGGCTAAAGAGTATTTCTTCAACGCCGAGAACGTTCCTAAAGCTATCCCTAATATCCAAGAGCCAGCCAACGAGACGAGCGAGAGACTCAATGTGGCGGCCACACGCTCCCAGATCAACGTCGAAACCGGTCTTCTGTAATAAAAAGAGTAACCGAAGTTGCCTCTAACCGCACCCGAGAGCCATTTTAAGTATCTAACTAAGGGATGTTGATCCAGGCCGAGCTCTCTCTTCATCGCTTCCAGCGTCTCCTTTGACATCGATGGGTCGAGTTTGTATTGATCCAGAAAATCCCCAGGCGCTGCTTCCATTATCATGAACACTAAAAAGGATATGATGATGAGTTCAGGTATGGCTATTATCAATCTCCTTGCTATGTACTTGAGCACAGAACATCACCTCTTAGATCAAGGGGGCGCAGGGGCGCCCCCAAAAGTTCACTTCTTCCAGTAGATCCAAGGTAACGTCCAGAGCATGCCACCGAACGCGGTCGGTTCGATGATGTTCAGATCAGCTTTGTGTGCGTACAGATAGAGCTGTTGAACTGTGTAGATGAGCGGCAGATGTTCCGACACCAATTCTTGATACCTTGAGAACATCTCGAAGACCTTCTTCTGATCGAGTACCTTGATGTTCTCTGCAAAGATTTCGTCTATCTCGATTTCCCAATCTGGTGCTTCGTAGATCTCGGGCTTGATCTGTTTTCCAGGTGCGGCGTCTGGATGGAAGTTCCAGAAGTGCAAAGTTCCTTTCTGTGCCCAGACGTTTCTACCGCCCTGTGGTTCATCGGAACCTGTCAGACCTATCACGATCGCTTCCCAGTCGGTTGTGTTCAACATCTTGTTGACGAGCAAGTTGAAATCGAGTGGTACAAACGTGACCTTGATACCGAGTTTCGCAAGTTCGTCTCTGATGATGTTGCACATGCCTTCGCGGACTGTGTTACCCGCGTTCGTGGAGAGTATGAATTCAACTTTGTTGCCGTTCGCATCGATCAAGTTGCCATCTTTGTCCCAGCTGAAGCCACCCATTTGCAACATCATGCGCGCATAATCTAAATCGTACGGATATTTCCTCAATGCAGCGTCGTTGTAGAACGGTGAGAGCACCGAAACGGGTCCCCACTGTGCCACGCCGAGTCCTGCGAGGAGTGTATCGATCATCGCATCTTTGTCCATGGCGTAAGCTACAGCCTTTCTGAAGAACTCATTTCTGAACCAAGATCTCTTCACAGGATCATCGTGGTTCCAGTTGAACGTGATGAACGTGGTTCCGTAAGTTGGTCCACCGGTTCCAACGACCCAGTTCTTTTCCCTAGCCTTCGCCTTGATCTCTGGATAGAACTGAGCCGTGACACCGTAGATATCGATCTCACCGTTTTCGAACGCGAGTTTGATCGCGTTCAAATCTGGTAAGATCTTGAAGACGAACTCGTCCAGGTACGGGAGCTGGTTCCCGTTGGCATCCTTTTTCCAGAAGTTCGGGTTCCTCACCGCTCTGACGTACTGATCCGGCACGTACTCAACAGGTATGAAAGGTCCAAGGCCTACGAGTTCTTTGTTGTTGATCGCTTCGACTGTCCATTTCTGCGTGAAAGTACCATTTTTGACCCATTCTTCGGCTATGTGTTTCGGCCAGATGTAGAGACCACCGATGTACCTGACAGCGAGTCGGAAAGGTTCTTCGTAGATCACTCTTACAGTGTAATCATCGATCTTCTCAGCCTTCGGCAATCTTCCCTTAGAATCCTTGATCACGTCTTGAGTGCTGCTCGGAATGGCTGGATTGCCGTACACATCGTTGACGGTGAAGACGAAATCGTCCGCTGTGAAGGGCTTTCCATCCGACCATTTGATACCTTCTCTCAGCCAGAACGTGACGATCATCTTTCCTTCATCTGTCAGTTCCACCTCACAGCGTTTAGCTATCGATGGGTGTAATCTTGCGTAGTTGTCGAGTTCGACCAACGTTCCACCGTAACCCATGAACAGAGCTATGATGTCAGCTGAGCTCGTTTCTTTAGCAACGACGTAGTTCATCGTTCTGGGACCGCTGAGCGCTGCAACAACGATCCTTCCACCGTATTTTCCCTTTGCGTCGGCACCCAAGTAAGGCGTTTTTTCATCGAACCAGACGTACTTCTCTGCCGCAAAGACTGCCAGGACGAAGAGTAACAACGTCATGACCAGTAAGACTTTCTTCACACCAACACCCCCTCACTTCACCAGGTGGCACGCCACCCAGTGATTGTTTGAAATCTGAACCAGTTGAGGATACTCTTTTTCACAAACTTCGATCCTGAACGGACAACGTGGATTGAAGAAACAGCCACTCGGTCTGTTTATTGGGCTCGGTACACCCCCTGTGAGTATGATCCTCTTTCTGGATTTCTCAACTTTTGGATCCGGCACGGGTGTGGCTGAGAGTAGGGCCTGGCTGTATGGATGCAACGGTTTGGAGAATATCTCTTCTGACTCACCCATCTCCACGATCCTGCCAAGATACATTATAGCAACGGTGTGGCTGATGAACCTCACCAATCCGAGGTTGTGAGATATGAACAAGTAGCTGAATTTGAATCTCTCTTGAAAATCGAGAAACATGTTGATGATCTGTGCTTGTACCGAAACATCGAGCGAAGATGTCGGTTCATCCAAGACGAGAAATTCTGGTTGTATCGATATGGCTCGTGCTATCGCCACTCTTTGACGCTGTCCACCGCTGAATTGGTGCGGGTATCTGTCTAGATGGAACGTTTTCAAACCAACCATTTCTAAAAGTTCTTTCGCACGCTCGTAGGCCTCCGATTTTGTCCTCACC
>CAYXCE010000109.1:0-2027 GCA_964463395.1 uncultured Pseudothermotoga sp. | reverse complement strand
TCCTCACCACACCGTGGAAGAGCATCGGTTCTGTGATGATCTGGCCAACGGTCATCCTTGGGTTCAGTGAACTCATAGGGTCTTGAAAAACGATCTGCATTTTTCTTCTGAAAGGAAGCAATTGTTTGTACTTCAGTTTCGATATATCCGTACCATCGAAGAAAATTTGACCATCCGTTGGATCGATGAGTCTGAGGATCGTTCTACCCACGGTGGTCTTACCACAACCGGATTCACCCACGAGTGCGAACGTTTCTCCCCTTTTGATTTCGAAATCAACGCCATCCACCGCCTTGATGTGTGCCACTGTACGCTTTATGAAGAATCCTTGTTTTATGGGAAAGTGTTTTTTCAATCCAACGACCTTCACTATCACTTCGTTGTCAGCCACGTCACACGTCACCCCCAAATGGGTTGAAACACCTCACACGATGTCCAGGAGACACTTCCACCATGTTTGGTATCCCTTTAGAGCATTCTTCAACAGCTCTTGGACACCTCGGCAGGAAGGGACACACTTTTGGTATGTCTATCATCCTCGGCGGTTGACCGGGAATGGGTTCGAGCCTTTCGATTTTTCTGTCCACCCTCGGTATACTCCTCAGAAGCATGTTGGTGTATGGATGCACCGGATTGTAGAATATATCGTCCGCAGATCCCTCTTCCATTTGTTTTCCACCGTACATCACTATGATCCTGTGCGCCATCGAGGCGATCACACCGAGATCGTGCGTGATGAAAATCATCGCCATCTTCAACGTTTCTTGCAGTTGCTTCATCAACTCGAGGATCTGAGCTTGTATCGTGACGTCCAATGCAGTCGTGGGTTCATCAGCTATGAGTATGCTCGGATTACAACTCAGTGCTATGGCGATGACCACACGTTGCCTCATACCGCCGCTGAATTCGAACGGGTAGGCTCTCATCCTCTTCTCGGGCTCCGGTATCTGAACCAGTTTCAGCATCTCGACGGCCCGTTTGTAGGCCTCTTCCTTGGAAACTTTCTGGTGCTGTACGATGGTTTCCATCAACTGATTTCCTATCGTGAACAGAGGGTTCAGTGAGGTCATTGGGTCTTGGAAAACCATGCTGATCTCCTTACCACGTATGTTGTACATGTCCTTTTCATCCAGTTTCATTATGTCTTGCCCTTTATAAATGATCTGTCCACTCACGATTCTTCCAGGGGGCTTTATGAGTCTCATGATCGATTTGACCGTGACACTCTTCCCAGAGCCAGTTTCACCGACAATACCAAGCACTTCTTGGGGTTTAAGCTCGAAACTGACGTCATCAACGGCTGCAACGACACCTTCCTCCATATAGAAGTATGTCGATAGGTTTTTCACAGTCAAGATGCTTTCCAACTCATCTCCCTCCCGCATCTTCAAAGAAAACCTGGTCCGTCCCGGGCTCGTAGAAGAATATCCTCTTTTCTCCGTCCAATATGACTTCCATCCGCGCAACGAAGAAACCGTTTTCAAAGAAACTATCTTGCCTAGTCAGGATAGATTTTATCACGGCTTGCAAGAGGTTCTCTCCAGCTGCTCGTACTTCGATTGTATGCTCCACACCTTGAAAAATTATCCTGTAGCGCTCGCTCAGAAATCCTTTGGACAATCTTTGGATCTGCGCCCCGTCGAAACAGAATCTCAAAAGTTCCTCGATTTTCTCGCTCAAAGCTTCTTCCCAAAAAAGTTTGTAGATGTTTCCTTTATACACTATTTCACTTTCGTCCACTACGAGGTCAGCTCTGGATCGTTCGGTGAATTCGTATTTCATACTTTGTTCCTGTAGAACATTCAAAACCTTCGATTTTAAAGATTCATCGCAAAAAATCTTCAGCCTCTGTCTTGAGGCACGGAACAGGATCAACGCGAGAACGACGAGTGAAAGCAGGATTATCGAAAACAACCTGCGACTCATTACGATTATATTTTGTACTTAGCCAGAGCGGATTCGAGCTCACCAAAAACGCTCGATAGTCGTTCAAAAATTTTGGACAGACTTTCGATCCTATCGGATTG
>CAYXCE010000108.1:0-5297 GCA_964463395.1 uncultured Pseudothermotoga sp. | reverse complement strand
CTCTTGTACCTCTTCGCTCTGGTTTTGAAATGTTCTTCTATCTCTTCGTCAAAATCACTCACATCCATGGAAAAAGGTATGAAATTTTCCTCCCGCACGAACCTACTTTGAGAAAAGAGAGGAAAGTTCCCTTTTTCCTCACCGAGATCCGAAGAGGCTTCGTGTGCATGGAGAGAGATGAACGCCATCAGGTTTTTTGCGAAACGACGAGCCTCTTCAGAGTTGTAAGGTAGTTCCATTTGGTAAAGCAAATCAGCAAAGCCCATGATGCCTAAACCAAGCCTTCTCGATTCTTTGACAGCCTGCTCGATCTTATCGATGGGAAAAACGTTCACGTCTATGACATTATCCAAGAACCTGATGGCCACTCTAACAACCTTCTCAAGTACTTCCCAGTAAAATTTCGTGCCGTCGCACAACTTTGCGACATCTATGGAACCAAGATTGCACGCTTCGTATGGGCCCAATCCGATCTCGCCACACGGGTTCGTGGAGATGATCTGTCTCACCGGATAAAGTGCGTAGTACTTGTTCATCTCACCCAGAAACACCATACCTGGATCGCCTGTCTCCCAGGCATTCTGCGCCATCATTTCAAAGATTTCTCTCACCTTGACACGCTTCTCTCCAGACCACTTTGGATGGTGAAGCTCGATGCAGCCATCTTGATCGTAGAGCTTCAAAAGCTCTTCACGTTCCATAGGTATACCCACCGATATGTTGAAAAACCTGAGCACGCGTTCGCCATCGTTACCACGTTTGGCATGTATGAAATCGACGATGTCAGGATGATCGATGTTCAAAATTCCCATCAAAGCGCCCCTTCTCCTGTAACCCTGTTCAACGACGGAAACTGCAGAATTGAACACGTGCATAAAACTTATCGGACCAGACGCTTTACCGTGCGTTCCTGCTACAAAACTGCCATTCGGCCTCAGCGAACTGAAGTTACTTCCAATTCCTCCCCCAACCTTTGTGATCAATGCGAACTCTTTCACTGCCGTGAAGATACCTTCTATGCTGTCTTCAACAGGTACAACGAAGCAAGCCGAGAGCATGTGAAGATGATTCCTCTGATGAACTATTCGCTCGTAGTCATCAAGTTTCATGTTTTCAAGGGGTTTGTACAGCAGTTCGAAATCAACGCCCATGCCTGCATTGAAAAGAGTAGGACTATTCGGTATGAAGATTCGACTCGAAAGCAATTCGTAGAAAGATTCTTCCCAAAACTTGATGTGATCCAGGCGTTCGGTAAGGGTCATACTTTGCAAGCGAGGATTGTTCACAAGCTCTGCGCTGGCTATGACGCGTGCAACCCTCCTTGAGAGTTCATTCCAATTTCTCTCAAGGTATTCCCCTTCACGGTTCTTCAAATAATACCTTTCTTTGAGAATCTTCTCAGCATTCTGGGAGGGAGAAATGCTCTGCCATTTTTTCACAAGCTCGTGCATTAAAAAACCCCCTTTCCAGGGGTGATTATACTACTTATTGTGTTTTCAATCAATAGTATACTATATGTTGTATGAAATGTTCACGATGGTGTGTGCCAGTGTCTTGAAAAACACAGTTATATCGACATATTCCACGGGGATCCTACAATTCAAAGTCGTTGGGGCAAAACATATTATACCCTTCACGCCAGACTTCTCCAACCTTTGGGCAAGCCCGTCCGCAACATCTGCCGGTACAGCGAGTACTGCTATATCTACACTGTGTTGTCCCACAAAAGTTTCGAGTTCACCAATGTCTTTGACAAAGAGACCAGGAGCTATCTGCTTACCTAT
The DNA here is from genome assembly GCA_964463395.1 of uncultured Pseudothermotoga sp. Lineage (GTDB taxonomy): Bacteria > Thermotogota > Thermotogae > Thermotogales > DSM-5069 > Pseudothermotoga_A. Next base: position 3,513 of record CAYXCE010000108.1, on the reverse strand, counting down.
CTTCCTCTTATCTACGTCAAAGACAGCCATCACTTTGAAATCACTCTGTTCCAAACGTTTATGGTTCGCTAACGCTCTTCCTATGTTGCCTGCGCCGACAATGACCACTGACCATTTTCTGTGCAAACCAAGAACTTCACGCAGTTTATTTGACAATTCTTTGACATCGTAACCAATGCCTCTGCGTCCAAGATTACCGAAATAGGAAAGATCCTTCCTCACCTGTGAGTCTTTTATATGCAGCATGGTCGCGAGCTGCTTCGAAGATATGAACTGGGTACCTTTTTCTTCCAGCTCTGAGAGACACCTCAGATAAACTGCCAGTCTTTTTACGACGGGTTTTGGAATCTTACTCAAAAACACCCCTCCAAGTGCAACTTTTCTCAATTTATTTTACCTCAACGTTCGAACGTACCTTTAATGAGTTGGTGCTTATTCAGCATCAAAATTTTCCCCTTCGCTATGACTGTATCCACTTGAAGGTCTTGATCCAGCAGCACTATATCGCCATCCATTCCTTTTGACAATGAACCTTTCTTGTTCAGTTTCAATATTCTTGCCACATTTTGTGTGATAGGCATCAGAGCCTTTTCGATCGGAACCCCGTTTTTCACGAGCAAGGTCATCTGCTCATGGAGGGTACAAACTTTTCCGACAGCGAGTCCTACGAAGTTACCATTCTCATCGAACCGTGGTAAACTTCCCTGACCGTCAGAACTGAAGGTGATTTGATTTTCGAAACCTTCTTTCAAAAGTTCGCAGAAAATGTGCCACGGTTGCAACCGCTTTTCAAGCAGGTCGGACGTACTTGTAGTCAAATCGATTGTCCCCCCCATCAACAACCACTTCGTGGATTCTAACAACAATTTGAGGTTTCTGTTGATGTGGGTTGGCAAGAACTGAGTAATGGGTATTTCTGTCTCCTCAACTAAGCGAAAGAGAGGCTCCAACATTGCGGGCCCATCTCCAACGTGAATATTGATCACACCAGCTTTACCACTCAACATACCGCCTATCCTCGCATCCGATGCGAGACGCTTCAGCTCATCAATAGTTGGTTGAGAAGATCTATGATCACTGATGGCGATCTCTCCGACACCTATAGCTTTGTCAATTAAGACTAAATCTTTGATGATACTTCCAGTGAAGGTCACAGGTGGTACTCGGTAGGAACCAATGTAGATGTAACTCGAAATACCCTCTTCTTCCAAAGCCTTAGCTTTCGCATAGAGTGACTCTAAACTTCTCGTCACACCGTCTGTTCCAAGACATCCGACGACTGTGGTTATCCCGGAGCAAACCAGGTCAGAAAAAGAGAGTTCTGGCGTTCGGGTTCTGAAACCACCTTCTCCACCTCCACCGAGTAGGTGCACGTGATTATCAATGAAGCCGGGAACGGCTATTTTGCCGGAACAGTCTATTGTTTTAAGATCCGGAAGATCGATTGTCAATCGTTTGTCAATCGTGACGATTTGATCAGCGGCAATCAAAATATCCCTGGTTCCAAGGGGCTTCGGTGAATAGACAATCGCATTTTTTAACAGGATCATGCTTTTACACCTCAGTCTTCGTCTTCATAATCAGATAGATCGTGAAAATCTTCAAGGTCCTCGTAATCGTAATCCTCATCGTACTCGTCGAAAACTTCTTCAGAGAACAACCAACCACAGATGGGGCATTCGTCGATGTCGTCATCAATCACAGCTCCACAATCCGGACACTCTTTCTTCTCAAAAACAGCCCCGCAGGCTGGACACTTCCTCACATCATTCTTACACTTTTCACCGCAGTTCGTACACCTTTTCCAACCATTCATGATCCTTACCTCCCTCCACAAAGTTCCCACAATTGGACTTTATGAAAAGTTCGACCGTTTTATCCTCTACAAAAAAACTGCCTTTTGATTATACTGCACTGATCAGATTTTCTTTGACATCCTCATGAAGCGAAAAACATTTCCTCCCAATCTCAACATGGATCTCTTTTCAACTTGGAATCCCATTTTCGTATAAAGTTTAATCGCCGCTTCATTCTCTTCCTCAACATCCAGAGTTACCTTAACACAGAGTGCTCGCTTGGCACTCTCAAAACAACAACACAGGAGTTCTTGTGCCAGCCCTCTCCTCCGAAATTCTTGATAAACTGCGAGATTGCTGATGTAAAACTCGCCTCTCTCATGCTTGCCGATAACTTCGTTCACTTTTAGCAACTGAAGTATACCTAAAATCCCCACCTTTTTGATCAGAAGAGCACCAGTCCTCAATCTGAATCTGGCCGCATAAGTGCTAGGATAAGCTAACACCATGCCCGCAACACAGTCGTTAATTTTCGCAAACATACAACATTCGTGACTGAGGAGGTTTTCTTTCTCAAGATAAAGCTCCGCAAGGACTCCTCTGGTTTGATCACCAAAAAGGGTCTCGAAGAACTTTCTTCCACTCATCAAAACAAGCTCAACAAAGTGATTCACTTCTTCAATACAAGCCTTTGTGATCATCAAATTCAAGCACTTCATCTCCCTTGTAACGATCACATTCCAGCAACGTTTTTTTATTCAGTCTCAAGATTTTTCCACCAAGTGTATGTTATATTTGAATCAGCACGGTGCAGAAAGCACCAAGTATTAGGAGGTTAGAAGCATGTACAACGGTACAGTTAAGTGGTTCGACGCCAAGAAAGGCTACGGTTTCATCACGAGAGACAACGGAGAAGATGTGTTTGTACACTTTTCCGCAATCAAAACTGATGGGTTCAAAACGCTCAGAGAAGGCCAAAAGGTTCAGTTTGAAATTCAGCAAGGAAGCAAAGGACCTCAAGCCGTCAATGTGACTCCCATAAACTGAGAGTCGAAACGGAAAAAGCGGAGCTGAAAGGCTCCGCTTTTTATTTCACAGCAATGTAGCTATCATGAGTGCTTTTATCGTATGTTTTCTGTTTTCAGCTTCATCCCAGACTCTACTCTGTTTTCCCTCGATGACCTCGAATGTGACTTCCTGACCTTTTACTGCAGGTAAGCAGTGCATGAAGATGGTCTCAGCTTTTGTGGTTTTCTTCATCAGCTGTTCGTTCACTTGGTACGGTCTCAAGAGTCTTTCGCGCTCTGCTTGTTTGTCTTCTTCTCCCATGGAAGCCCAAACGTCGGTGTAAATGACATCAGCTCCCTCGACAGCCTTCTCTGGGTTTTCTTCTACATGAATAGTTGCCCCCGTTTCTTTCGCAACCTCTAAACATGCTTTTATGAGCCTTTCATCGGGTCTGAGCTCTTTCGGTGAACACACGACGTAATGCATGCCCATCTTGGCGCAACCTATCATGAGCGAATTGGCCATATTGTTCCTTCCATCACCCATGAACACAAGTTTGATACCTTTGAGTCTACCAAAGACCTCCTGCACTGTCATGAGATCAGCGAGTACTTGTGTCGGGTGAAAAACATCGGTCAAACCGTTGTAAACGGGCACACCCGAGTACTTGGCGAGAGCTTCAACAGTTTCTTGCTTGAATCCCCTGAAC
>CAYXCE010000107.1:0-5307 GCA_964463395.1 uncultured Pseudothermotoga sp. | reverse complement strand
TGCAACACCCTTTTGCCCAGAAATTTCAGCACGCTATATCTCCTCCTTTGTTAAAAACCCAACCGCCCATGATGGGCGGTTGGGTAATTCAGAACACCTATGGGTTCATCACTGTGCAACCTTCACAAGGGCTGGTACTCCGTACACATACTGCAAACCAGACAATGTTTGTTCGTACGGGAAGATGATCTGATCGGTCCTGTAAGCCTCAATGATCGGCGTGTCAAACAGCACGATGTATGGCAAATCCTCCGCCAAAATTTCCTGAAGTTTGAAGGCAAGTTCTTTCGCTTTGCTTATATCCGATGCGGCAAGGAATTCGTCGGCGAGTTTGTCAAACTCAGGATTGTTGTACCCAGCAGCGTTGAAATCACCAACACCGGCACGCTTGCTGTGGAAAAAGTCTGCGATGTGATCTGGATAATAACCCAAACTCCAACCGAGCATGTAGATATCGAAGTTGAACGGCTCATCCCAGACTCTCTGGACTATGTAGTTGAAGTCAACCAAGTTGGCCTTTATGGGGATGCCTATTTCGTTCGCCCACCTTTCGATGTAGAGAGCCATTGTCGCCCTCATAGGATCGTAACCAGTGCCGGGGGCAAGCAATTCGATCTGCTCAATCCTCTGGCCATTCGGTGCAATGAGCCCTCTACCTTGTCTGACCACGTTGTTACCCTCGATTTTGGGCTCGACTACCCACCTGAAGCCAGCTTTCTTCAACAAATCTATCGCGAGTTTTCTCCTATCACCGTAACTCATACCGTAACCTGGCGAGAGTTCTGATACCTTCGGATTGTGCCAGAATGCGTTTCCAACTGGGACAACACTGTACTGCGGGAAAGCCTGACCTCCAAGGACCCTCGAGCACAGGAACTCTCTGTCGATGAGTGCAGCTATTGCCTGTCTGAATTCTTTAATGTTCATCGGGTATCTTCTCATGTTGAAGCACATGTACCTGAAACCGTTGGTCGTGTTGCTGATCACTTTCACGCCACTGGCTCTCGCGAGCTGGTCAGCCTCTCCTCTCTGCAAACCCAACGAGTTGAACACGAAGCTCACATCGCCGGTGATGAGTGCCGTTATCGCAGCAGCCCTGTTGAGATAGATCCTGTAGATGATATCTGCTACGTACGGTCCCGTGACCAACTCGAGCATCTTCTCTCCTTTCGGCTCACCGTAGCCGACCCAATGGAAACCCGTGTTGGGATTCTTGATCTCAACAGCTCCATCCTTGTAGAGAATCAAGGTGCTACCTTTGTCAAAGTAATCCGGTCTTGCAGCCTGTTGTACAAAAGCGCCCTTTTCCCATTTCACAAGCTTGAAGGGGCCTACGATGGGTTCATCGGAGTTATCATAGTTGTAGAGCGTTTGGAGCGGTGCACCCGTCTTCAAAGCTTCTTCTACCTTAGCTTCCCAGTATCTCTTCGATAGAATGGGCGACATCAAGGCTCCAAAGTTCGCTTTAGCCAAACTCGGTTGTGTGAAGTAAACCTTGATCAAATAATCATCCACTTTTTCTGCTTTAACGAAGAAATCTGGATCGATCATACTCGCCCAGTTTCCACCAAGCCCGTATTCTTTGATCAGCTTCCTAACTGTGTTCATTGTCCAAACGACATCATCTGCCGTCAACTTTGTACCATCAGACCAAACAACGTCTTTTCTCAAAGCTATCGTGTAAACCCACAGGTCCCCTTCTTGCTCGATCTTGGGAAAGTCCGATGCGATGCTCGGAATCCAATCAAAGCGTACATCGGAATAAGCGTACAGCGCACCGTACCACGTTCCAAGCACGTAGCTGTTCCACACCGTTGCATTTGGACCGTAATGGTTCCATGGGTTCAATGTCTTTGGTTCCTGTAACAGTGCCCAGTTCACAGTCTGTGCTAGAACTGAGAGTGCAACAAAAATCGTGACAACTGTGAGTAACTTCTTCATTCCCTCTACCTCCTTTCTTGGATTTTCACGGCATCACATATTATACTACACACGAAGTGCCACGCATGAGTGAGTATCAAGAAAACCAACGCTCTCTTTTGTACTTTTCGAGCACACTCAACACGTAATCTATGTCAGCAGGAGTATGGTCTGCATTCACTTGGAACCTTATAGTTTCGTCACCTTTCGGAACCACGGGATAATTCAATCCAGTGGCGAGGATTCCGTTTTCGATCAAATAACCCACAAGATCGGCGGTCCTTTTAGTGTCCCTAACGAGCAGTGGCACTATGGGATGTTCACTCTCGATCGTTTCGTAACCTAACCTGATGAGTCCTTCACGGAATCTTCTGGTTAGACCCCGCAAATAAGACAACCTTTCTCTACCTTCAGAACTGTCCAAAATTTGAAGAACTTTTAGAGCACACGCAGCCTCTGCCGGGGTGATGGGATTAGAGTAAATGTAGGTGATGGCCTTTTCTCTTAGATAGGTTATGACAGTTTCATTCGAAACGACGTAACCTCCGTTGACACCGAACGCCTTGCCAAGTGTTCCGATGAGCAAATCTGCTCTAGCTCCCGTTACTTCCTCCGTACCCCTACCAGTTTGACCGAAGGCGCCAACACCGTGTGAATCGTCAACAATCGTGATGATGTTCTGACTGAAATGTCGATCGTACTTTTCGGCAAGATTCTGTATCACGTTTAAAGGCGCATAGTCTCCCCTCATGCTGAACACACCGTCGGTCACCACGATCAATCTTTCGGCTTTACCAATGCTTTGAACGATTTTTTCTTCGAGATCTTTCATGTCGAGATGTTTATAAATGAGTCTCTCCTTCGGTCGAGCCAATCTAACAGCGTTTATGATACAGTTGTGGTTTAACTCATCACTGATCACGATCGTTTCGGGTGTAACGAGAGCGGCGATCACACCGATCACCGTAACATATGCAGCACTGTAGATCATGGCCTCCTCTCTCGCATGGAACCTCGCAAGATTTTTTTCAAGTTCTCTGTGCGGTTGAAAAGTCCCACTGATGAACCTCACAGCACCAGGACCCACACCGAATTTTCGAGCCGTTTCCTCTTCAATTTTTATGATGTCCTCCCTCAGCGACATACCGAGATAGGAATTCGAATTCATTCTTATGAACTCTTTTTCACCAAATCCTTTCAGTAGGTATCTTGGCCCTCTACCGTCAGAAGGCTTCTTCACATCCACTATAATGAATTCCTTCCCCTTTGCTCGCCCCTCTTTCCTTAATTGCTCTATCTCTCCGAACAAAACTTTTTCTAATCTGTCCATCGCCACGGTTTTTCACCCCTCTCCATGCCGATTATACAATCAACATTTGGCTTTTCAGAGCTGTTTGTTGTACACTGTCCAATGGGAGAAGGAGGGAGGAGCATGAAGGCTTTGATGAAAACATCCATGGCGGAAGGTCTCACGATGAAAGAAGTACCAGAACCAAAAGAACCCGGACCAACCGAAGTGCTCATAAAGGTCAAAACAGCCTCTATTTGTGGTTCAGACGTCCACATTTACAGATGGGACAGCTGGGCTCAGAACCGCATAAAGCCACCTATCATAATCGGACACGAGTTTTCCGGCGTTGTTGAAGCTGTAGGTGAGGCAGTTGAAGTTGTAAAAGTCGGCGATTACGTGGCTTGTGAAACGCATATACCATGCTTAAGTTGCGTGCAATGTCGCACCAACAGGATGCACGTGTGCAGAAACATGAAGATCCTCGGTGTGGACGTCAATGGAGCTTTTGCTGAATATGTGAAAGTACCACAAACGGTTGTTTGGAAACTCTCTGATGAGATAGAACCTATCTTTGCATCGGTCATGGAACCGTTTGGCAATGCGATACACACGGCTTTGGTGGAAGATCTGACGGGTAAGACTGTGCTCATAACCGGAGTCGGGCCCATAGGTGCCATGGCGATACAAGTGGCGAAAGCCTCGGGGGCTGCTTTAGTCATAGCTTCAGAAATCAAAGAATACAGAAAATCGCTTGCCGTTGCCAACGGGGCGGATATCGTGATCGATCCAACGAGGGAAGATATTGAAAAGCGTATCATGCAGTTGACTGGTGGAAATGGGGTGGATGTGTTCCTCGAGATGTCTGGAAACCCTGAAGCACTCAAGCAAGGTTTGAGAGTTACAACGAACGGCGGTACTGTTTCCATTCTTGGGCTCTACGGTAGGGAAATTTCCATCAACGTGGATGAACTGGTGACTTTCAAAGGGATCAAGGTGTTCGGGATAACTGGGCGGAAAATGTTCGAGACTTGGTACGTGGCAGACAAACTCTTGAAATACAAGAAGGTTGACCTTTCCAAGGTTGTGACACACGTGATAGATTTCAAAGATTGGGAAGAAGGTTTCAAGCTGATGATGAGCGGGCAATGCGGAAAAGTTGTCATGAAAATCTGATCACTCGATCATCAGCAGATATGGATAATGTGGCTGACCCCCTTCATAGATATCGATTTGGGGATTTTCCATGACCTTTTGAAAAACGTTTTCCAGGATTGATATCTCCTCGTCAGAAGCTTCTTGACCCTTGAAAATAGTGATAACTTCTCTTCCTCTCAAATCGAGGGCAAGTAGAGCTCTATGTAATGCTTGCTTCAATGACTGACCATGTGCTACCAAGGATTTACCTTTCATTACCATGTACTCACCTTTCTTGATCTTAGTTCCGTTGTGCTTCGCATCCCTCACCGCCTTGGTGATACTCAGAGCAACGATATAACTGGCAGCCTCGATGAACTTTTTGGAGAGTGTCTCTTCCGACTCGCTGGGATCGAACGCCATCATCGCAGAAATGCATTCCTGAACAGTGTTCGTTGGTATCAGAACGACTCTCTTATCGTTGATCTGTTCCGCTGCTTGTTTCGCAGCTAGGTGGATGTTGGGGTTGTTGGGAAAAACAAAGACCACATCAGCATTCACCTTCTCGATAGCAATCTTCAAATCAGCCGTACTCGGGTTCATCGTCTGACCCCCACGAACTATCTGGTCCACACCAAGGTTTTTCAGTATCGTACTGATACCTTGTCCTGGCGACACTGCGACGAATCCATACTTTTTCCTTTGTTCAACTTGTTGTACCACATGCTCGTGTTGCACCTTCATGTTGTCTATCTTGACCTTTAAGATCTCCCCATACCTGAGAGCTTCTTCTATGACCAAACCAGGGTTGTTCGTGTGCACGTGCGTTTTCAAAACATTCGCATCATGGACCACGACGGCAGAGTCTCCAAGCTTTTCTAGAAAACTTCTAAAAGTTTCAACATCCAAATCAGAAAAGCTGTTTTCCTTTTTTATCATCACCTCGGTGCAGTACTGATAAG
>CAYXCE010000106.1:0-5350 GCA_964463395.1 uncultured Pseudothermotoga sp. | reverse complement strand
CGGCATAGTGGCTCAGCTGGCCGATAGAGTGATCGTGATGTACGCTGGTAGCATCGTAGAGATGGCCCCAAAAAAGGAACTGTTTTTGAACGCAAAACACCCTTACACGGTGGGTTTACTGAGCTGCGCTCTGGATCCACGTAGAAAGAAATTACCGAGACCCATTCCAGGTTCTCTCCCTTCACTCATGCAGTTGACCGAAGGCTGTGCTTTTCGCGAAAGGTGCGGTGAGGTCATTCCGGAATGTCAAGAACGTACGCCAGAACTGATCGAAGTGGAACCTGGACACTACGTATCGTGCCACAGGTGGGTGGAAAAGCGTGGTTGAGGTCAGAAACCTCAAAAAATACTTCATCCTGCGCAGTAAAAGATTGTGGGGTAAAAAGATTTTCGTGAAGGCCGTGGACGGTGTCAGCTTCGTCGTCACAGAAGGGAAAAGCTTAGCGATCGTTGGTGAATCTGGCAGCGGCAAGAGTACCCTCATTCGTTGCATAAACGGTTTGATCAAGCCGACCAGCGGTGAAATATTCCTTGACGGTCAACTCGTAACACAGTTTGGAAGGAAAGAATACAGAGAAAGAGTGGCACGCAAAGTTCAGATAGTTTTTCAAGATCCTGCGACTTCCTTGAACCCAAGACTCAAGGTCTTTGATATCATCGTTGAACCTGTGCTTGCTCAAAGAAAGATTATCAAATCACAACTCAAAGATCTCGTGGATGAACTGCTACAAAAAGTTGGACTCGATCCAAAATTGTCGAACAGATATCCAGGGGAACTCAGCGGAGGACAATGTCAAAGAGTGGCCATCGCGAGGGCGTTATCTGTGAGTCCAAAAGTTTTGCTTTTGGACGAACCAACTTCTTCGTTGGACGTTTCAGTTCAAGCACAAGTTCTACAGCTCTTGAACGAATTGCGGTTCAATTTGAATCTCACGTACATCTTCGTCAGCCATGATTTGGGTGTTGTGAGGAACGTTTCGGAGGAGATCTTGGTGATGTATCTGGGAAAGATAGTTGAAACGGGTCCCACTGAGCGGGTGATCGATGAGCCACTTCACCCATACACAAAGCTTTTGATCGATTCCATGTTCGTGCCAGATCCAAACCTCGCAATGAGAAAACCGTCGATCCTCGGAGAACCAAGTGTCAATGTGAACAAAGGCTGCAATTTCAAGGATAGATGTCCTTTTTCAACCCGAGAATGTGAATTTTATGATATGAATCCTATCAGAATTTCAGAAGACAGATCCGTTTCGTGCATCAGGTGGGAGGAGGTTAACCGATGGTCGAGCTGAGCGTGAAAGACATCGAGCAGATACTCTTCGGGTGTGCAGTGCTCGGCACGGGTGGCGGAGGGGACCTTCAAAGGGGGATCGAAACCGTTAGAAGGTCTGTTAAGGAAAAGATCGTGATGCTCTCCGTAGACGAATTCGACGATGGCAGTCTGGCAGCCTGTCCCTATTTCGTCGGTTCCGTCTCACCGTCCACAGGTACAAAGAAACTAGCAAAAAAGGTTGAGTCTCCCGTGGTCGAATCTTTCAAGCTCCTTGAACGCTACATGGGCAAGAAATTCGAAGCGGTCTTTCCAACAGAACTTGGAGGTGGGAACACCGCCGTCGCCTTCGAAGTCGCCGCACGAGCGGGTGTAGCGATCCTCGATGGCGATCCGGTGGGGAGAGCGGTGCCCGAAGTACAACACACTAGCTTCTATCTGCTCGGAATTCCAATGACACCTTTCACCGTGTGTAACCACTACGGCGACAAGTTGGTGGTCGAAGAAGTGTGTTCCGACGAACAAGCAGAAGAAATAACACGTGCCATCGCAGTCTTGAGTGATGGAAAGGTAGGCGTCACGTCGCATCCACTCGAAGGCTCTGTGTTGAGGAGAAGCCTTGTGAAAGGCACTGTGAGTTTGGCTTGGCGGGTGGGAAAGGCGAGAGACGAAGCGAAGGAAAGTGGAAAGAACGTCGTCGAAGCGATTGTGAATGTCTTGGGCGCGAAAGTCCTCTTCGAAGGAGTTGCAATGAACGACGTTCAGTGGGAAGATAGGGGAGGTTTCACTTACGGTGAGATGTTTTTCGAAGGGGTAAGATCCTTCGAAGGAAAACGATTCAGAATTTGGTTCAAAAATGAAAATCTCGTAGCGTGGATTGATGATAGAGTCTGTATAACTTGTCCAGACTTAATCATCGTCCTCAGAGCAGATGACGGTTCGCCGGTACTCAATCCGCATCTGAAGAGAGGAGAACACGTTGTGGTGATCGGTATGACCGCAAACGAACTTTGGAGGAGTAACAGAGCGATCGAAATATTCGGTCCAAAACATTTCGGATTCGATTTTGATTATGTGCCCTTTGAAAGGAGTGTGATGATATGAGATTCGATCTGTCGAAGGCCGCGAAGAAATTGATCTGCGATATTTTTAAAGTTAAACCAAAAGAAGAGGTTGTCATCACGTACGATACACTTTCAAATCTTTCTGTTGTTCAAGCGGTTGCGAGCGAAATTCTTCGCACGGAAGCTAAGCCTCTACTCCTCTGTGTCGCCGCACCGAAGGGTGTGGGTAAGGCCGCCGATCCGGATCTTCCACTCAGAACGCTCAGCGCAGCTCTTCAAAATGCGGATGTATGGATAGAGTTTAATCAACGCTGGTTACTCTATTCTTCTGCTTTCGAGATGGCCATCAAGAACAAGACCCTTCGTTACATGTGCCTCGTGGGAATGGACGAAGATATGTTCGTACGAACACTGGACATAGATCTGCAGAAGTTGTCCACCTTCATGAAACAACTCGCACACATACTGAAGGAAGCCAAAGAAATACGGATCACAAACCCTTCCGGAACCGATGTGAGATTTCGGAACCATCCAGAACGCCCCATAATATGTGATCACGGTGATGCGAGTATGCCGGGTATTCACATGCTCCCAGGTCAGATGAGCTGGACTCCCCTCGAGGAAACTATCCATGGAAAGATCGTCTTCGATGGCTCAATCGTTCCGCCTGTGGGCGTACTCAGACAACCTGTCACCTTGATTGTTGAATCTGGCAAGATCGTTCGAATCTTGGGTGGCAACGAAGCCAAACAATTCGAGTCTTGGTTGAGATCCTTTCACCACGAAGGTATGTTCAGACTGGCCCACATCTCGCTCGGACTCAATCCGGGTGCGAGACTGAGCGGAAACGTTCTGGAAGATGAGCGAGTCTGGGGTTGCAGTGAGTGGGGCATAGGTTATATCAGCGAAGATCTCACACCGGATAGGGTTTACACCGATCAAGCACCCTCTCATTGTGATGGTGTGTGCTTGAACTCGACCATCATAGTCGATGGAAAAACTGTCTTTTCCGATGGAACCATCGTGGACGAAAAGCTTAAAGAGATTCTAAACGGTTGAGATTCATTCAGGTGCGCTTTCGATATTTTGGGCAAACTGCATCGCCATTTGTTGGAGCTTCTCAAGATCGTTCTGCGTGGGAGCACCGTTGAATTCGTGAACGTCGAACACTTTCCAACCGAGTGGTTCAATGAGTTCTCTGATTCTTTTGACGGCTCCACCGCTCCAACCGTAACTTCCAAAGATCAGAACCAGCTTGTTTTTTATGTGCTTTATCTGCGCAAGCCTCAGTAAATCTTCCATCGGTGGGAACAGCGAAGCTTCGTAAGTTGGTGCACCTAAGACAACGCCACGTTTTTCCCAGAGCGAAGCAATGATATAACTGTGGTGGGTCTGAGTGACGTTGAAGACGGAGATGGGCAGTTTAGATTTGCTCAAACCTCTCAGCACGAAGTTCATGGCTCTCTCGGTGTTTCCATACATCGAACCGTAGACCAACGTGACACCTTTTTTGGAGGGTTTCTCGGCGTACTCTGCCCACTCTCTGTACAGCTCGATGGGTGTTTGAGGCTGTGCTCTCCATACGAGTCCGTGAGACGGGGCGACGACCTCGATTGGTAGATCAGCCAACTTTTCTATCGCCCTCAGAACCGGTCTGCTGAAAGAAGCAACGATGTTGACATAATACCTGAGCATTTCTTTTATATAGAATTCTTTGTCCTCACATTCGTCATCGAAGATCGCTCCTCTGAGTGCACCATAACTTCCAAAACCATCGCAAGAGAAGAGCACCCTCTCAGTGACTTCGTAGGTCATCATCGTCTCGGGCCAGTGAACCAGTGGCGTGTAGAAGAACTTCAGGATCTTCCTACCGAGTTGAAGTTGTTCACCATCTTTAACAACTCTCACATTTTGGTCGATCTGGTAAAAAGTCTTCAACATCTTTGCGCCCTTGTCAGAAATGATTACCGTTGCGTTCGGTGCGACCTTTCTCAGAACGCTCAGAACTCCCGTGTGGTCTGGTTCCATGTGGTTGATCACGACATAATCGATCTTCGAAATGGGTATGACGCTCTCTATCTGCTCAAAGAACTCGTCCACCTTGATAGATTTCGCCAAATCGATGAGCGCATTTTTCTCATCCCTCAGCAGATAAGCATTGTAAGAAACACCCTCTTCACCGATGGGCCAGAGGCCCTCGAACAGCTGAGTGAATCTGTCGTTCACTCCCACCCAGTAAATGTCTGGTTTCACCTCGATCGCTCTCATGTGATCCCCTCCTTGAGAATATTGTACAAAACGTTTTCAAAGCGCGATAGAATCTAAAATGGAATCTGAAGTAGAAGGAGGGATCTACGGTGAAGAGGTTTTTAACATTTGTGTTGGTCTTCATCACGATACTGATATTTGCAGCAAAGTTGACGATCCTTCACATCAACGACACGCATGGTCATGCTTGGCCTTGGAGCGAGACGAACAATCCAAACATAGGGGGCTTCGCTGCCATAGCGACGATCGTGGAAGAGGTCAGAAAAGAGGTGGAGGCCACATCTGGTCACTTGTTGTTCTTACATGCTGGTGATTTGAACACCGGTGTGCCCGAATCGGACATGCTTGACGCTGCGCCCGACATCGTCGCATTCAACATGATGAAGCTCGATGCGATGGTGCTTGGTAACCACGAGTTTGACAAACCAAAAGAAATTTTGGCAAAGCAGATGAAGCTTGCGAAGTTTCCATTCTTGAGTGCGAACTTTTACGATCCAGAAGGCATCGTCAAACCCTCACCGTACATAGTTAAAGATTTCGGCGAGCTGAAAGTGGCCATCATAGGTTTGACCACAGAAGAAACAGCCATACTCGAACCGCTGCATCTGAAAGGTGCAAGGTTCGAAAACTGTGTGGAAACCACCAAGAAACTCGTTGAGGAACTCAGAGGAAGGGTCGATCTGATCGTCGTACTGGCACATTTAGGTTGGGAACCGGAAGGTGAAGGAAAGACAACGAGTAAACA
>CAYXCE010000105.1:0-5367 GCA_964463395.1 uncultured Pseudothermotoga sp. | reverse complement strand
GGGCGTCTGTACTGCGGGAGCCATAAATCCAGATGGTGTTCTGCTCTGGTCGCCTAATCTTGGATGGAAAGATCTACCATTGAAAAAAGAACTGTCGCTCATTTTTGGAGAGAGAGGATTCGTTGAAAACGATTGCAACGCCGCTGCGTACGCTGAAGCTTGGTGTAGGAAAATTTCAAACCTAGCATACGTCACCATCAGCACTGGAATAGGTATGGGTTTGGTCCTCGATGGAAAATTGTACCGTGGATCGCACTCGGCCGCCGGGGAAATTGGACACACCATCGTCGAACAAGATGGTCCTCTCTGCAGCTGTGGGAGAAGAGGTTGCCTTCAAGCTATCAGTTCCGGTAAGGGTATAGAAAATCGAACTTTCGTGCTGACGAATCAAACCTTGGATTGCAAAAACATATTCAAACAAGCTGAAAATGGATTGGAACCGTTCAAAACGATCGTAGAGGAGGCTGCACTCGTGCTTGCGAAATTTTTGACGAACGTCGCAGATATCTTGGACGTTGAAGTTCTCGTTCTCGGTGGAGGTTTAATGAGGAACGATTTCTATTTTCAGCGTGTGTCGAGGTACGTTTTGGAAAACTACTACAGAGTGCCTGGAAAAGCTGTCAGTGTTGAATTGGCTCAAGTTGAACCCACGCCAGGGATCGTGGGTGCAATTCTATTGGCAAGGGCGTTCTCTTCATGATGAATGTTTTAGAATTATGAGGGTGGTGACGGATCCTGTCTATTTCCTCGGAATACAGAAAAAAACTGCAGAAAATCTATCCCAATCTCACGAGAAGTCAGAAAAAAGTGGCTGAGTTCATTATCGACAATCCATCGAAGATAACCCTCCTGAGTGCGGACGAATTGGCGAAAGCCTGCGGTGTGAGTGAAGCCACTGTGATCAGGTTTGCTAGGAACCTCGGTTATGAGGGATATTCAGCCATGAAGGAGGAGTTCCAGCGAGCCTTGGTTGGCAACATCAAGTCTTCCGAGAAGATAGAGGAAGGCTTGAGAAAAATCGAATCGGAATCGGTTCTGACGGAACTGTTGAGAACACACCGCGACGTTTTCGAAAATCTTAACTTACAGGAACTCACGATCAATCTGAAGAATGCTGCAAAGATTCTTTCCGAAGCTGAAGATGTCTATGTGTTCGGTGAAGGCGCCGCTTTGGTTCCAGCCCTCGAACTGTCTTTCTGGTTGAACCGTTTCGGTAAGAAAACTTGGCTCTTCGGCACGACGGGTCGATCGTTTTTTGATCACATAGTCAACATACGGAACAAAGACGTATCGATTGGTTTTGCTTACCGAAGGGTCAATTTCGAACTGAGAATACTCTTCACTGAAACGCGCAAGCGTGGCGGAAAGAACATCCTTTTCACGGACCAGCCACTCAACCCTCTGAGCCATCTGGCGGACGAGATCTTAGTAACCCAAAGAGGAGGCATAGGAAGTTATAGATCCATGGCCATGCCCGTCATCATGGCTGACGCTTTGCTCTTCGAGTTGGTCTCAATCAACAAAGATTGCCTCGAGAATCTAAAAAATCTGGAAAGCATGAGAAAAAACTATGGTTTTGATTAGTTCCGTAGCGAAGTAATGGTAGCATGCGCAATATGGATAAGTGGGTAAAGAGGCCAAATTGAGTAAAAAGCTCCACCTGAGGCTTTTTTCAAAGGACTTTAAAGAGAAATCTCTTCAACTAAGCTATGAATCTCTTCACCTCTGCGAAGAGGTCTTGATCAGCGACCTTTTCAAAGTGATCCCACAGCTTTGGGTCTTTCATGGTTAACATGGAAATAGCCTGCACTATGTCTTTTCTTATCTCCTCGCCAAAACGATCATCTTTGTAAGCTTTTACGAGTATGTCTATAGAACGTTGTGTTGGAACATGGGAAAGGGCCATGATGACTTGTGTGGCGAGTTCTTCTCTGTACTCATCTTCGAGTAGATAATAAGCCAAGATATTCAAGATTCTTTCTCCATCACCGAGTTTACAGATCGCCTCGTATATGATGAGCTGTGCAGACTCATCATCGTATCTGTTGAGCAGATTGTAGAGATCCTTTTTTATACTCGTTTCTTTCAAGTCAGAGAGAATGTCGATCAAATAAAGCAAGATCACATCGTTGTGCTGGCAAGCTTTGATGTGCTCTCTGTATTTTTGAAGCAAGATTGGACGTGCTTCATCGCCGAATCTGTATATGATCTGAAGAACCACTTCTCGAACTTTCTCATCTTCGTCGGTCAAGAGTTGTATCAAGTTTGGCACGGCTTCCACGCCTTTCTCGGTGACTATTCTATCAATGAGTTTCTCCATATCATTCAAATCCACCGCAACCTACCACCTTTCTCAACCAACAGTTTACGCTCGAAATAGTCCGCGAATTCAGGTTCATGTGTAACGAATCCTATGACTTTGTTCAACCTCTCGAGTCTCTTGAGTGCATCGGCTATTTTGGATTTATTATCGCTGTCCAAGCTTGAGAAACCTTCATCTATGAAAAATGCTTCCATTTCCCCAGCGGCTTCTTCAGCGATGCTCATCGCCAGTGCTATCGACACCAAAGTCTTTTCACCGCCAGAAAGTCCGCCGGCATCTCTCCTAACTCCCAAATCCCTCACTATGAAGCCCGTTTCTTCTATCGAAAGGGAGAATCTCCCATCGGTTAGAAAATCCAACAAGCGGTTCGTCTGCTCGATTATTCTCCCTAAAACGATGTCCGCCATGTAAGATTGAAATTCCCGAGCGGCGAGTGTATCTTTAATCAACGCGAGTACTTTGGAACGTTCATGGGCTTCCTTGAAACGTTCTTCCATTTCACTGAGCTGTTGAACGATCTCTTCGCTTCTCTCCAAATAATGGTTCATGAGGGCTCTTCTTGCCAATTTATCATCCCTAAGTTTCTTCAAACTTTGCAATTGAACCTGTGCGGCATCCGAATACCTAACGCACTCTTCTTTACTTCTTTTCACCATTCTCTTGAATTGTTCGATTTGATCTTGAAGTTGTCCTATCTCAGCTTCTATTTTGGACAACTTTTCCTGAGCACTCACTTTGGGTATTTCCTTGACCACATAGATTTTAAACGTTTCAAAATCCATTCCTATCCTCTCGAGCTCCGAGAGCAGATCTTTTTCCACCTTCTCTTTTTTCGAAAGTGCCTCTTCGATTTCTTTAGAAGAATTCTTGAGTTCTTCGTCGATCTCCCGCAACCTGAGTGAGAGTTGTTGTATTGTACTTTCTTTCCTCGAAAGTTCCGCCGTTAGGCTGGATTTTTTCTCTAAAAGCTTTTGAAGATCTGTGTTGAGTTCTCGCAGTTTTTTCTTCAGCTGAGAGGAATAACCCATTTCATTGAGTTTTTGATGAAGCTCACTTTCTTCCGCCTCAACTTGTGTGAATTCTTCATTCAGTGAACAGATTTCCTGATCCAGCTTTTCTGTGATCGATACTAAAGTTTCTATTTCAGCTGTGATTTTAACTTTCTCTTCCCTAAGCTTTTCTATCTCTTCGCGTACCTGCCTGTAATTCTCCAGATCATAAACAGTCTCAACCACGCTTCTCTTTCTGTAGATATTTCCACACACAGGACATTCTTCACCATCTTGAAGTTGTTCCGCGATCTGGTCTGCCATCCACAGAACGGCGGAAAGCTTGATTTGCTCGAATCGCTTCTCAAGACCTTCATGTTTGGCATCCAGTTCAACTTTTTCAAGCTTCTTCTGCTTCAACCTTTCCTTAGCCCGCTCATACTCTGAGCTTTTCTTCAGAAGCTGTTGCTCGATCATGATCCTACGCTCTTTCAAGTTAGAAACCTTTTGAACGAGTGGTTCGCTCTGTTCATCTATTTTCGAAAGCTTTTCGATTTCATCTTGAACGGTTTGAACTTCGTTCACACATCGAGACAATTCGATCTGGATCTTTTGAATTTCTTCATCGAGTCTCTGCAATTCTGAATGAATCTTGGAACGACTCGCTCGTTGCTTTTGAAGACTGTTCTCGATTTTTTCCAGCGCTTCACATGCGTGGAGAAATTCGCGATATGGAACCTCGAGGGATCTTGCGGCAGATATTTTCTTTTCTTCTTCCAATTCTGCGAGCAATTCACTCTTCTCAAGGAGTTTGGATTGCAAAGATTTTTCGAGTGATTCTATCTGTCGATGTATCTGAAGCTCACGTTCGAACTCTTTCAAATTTTCCTCAAGCTGAGATATGCGCTTTTCCAGATCCTCAATTTCAGTTTGCAGAATCTCCGGAGGACTTTGCTTGATCTGCGTTTCAATTTTTTCGAGTTCGCTCCTTAACTCATTGATTCTCCTTAAAAGATCTTCCCTTTCGTATTGACTGTCTTTGTAAACCTCATTCACCCTTTCGATGAGCTTTGCAAGCTTTCTCTTTTCGAACAACACATCGAAAACGATCTCGTTTATCTTCGAACGTGTCGACGTGAGCAGGTTCGCCACCATGCCCTGAGGCAAGAAGAAAGTACTTATGAAACTTTCGTAGCTCGTCTCCATGGCTTCTTTGAGCTTCTCGTCGACCAAGGTTCGCTGGGAGGCAACGATGCGGTCATTGATGAGTAGCAACGCTTCGCTCGACTTGTCTTTAGCCCTAACTCTCCGGATCACCTCGTACTTTTTCCCTTTCCTGAGAAAAGAGAACTTCACTTGACAGTGATCAGCACCAGACCTGACGTAATCGAAAGGACTCTTCTTTCCATAGCGAACGCCCACACCGTAAAGTGAAAAAACGATGGCTTCGAGCAGAGAAGATTTCCCCGCACCGTTTTGACCAACGATGAGAAAAACGCCGTCTTTGAAGTCGAGTTTGCAACTCTCTATACCAAGGAAATTCTCTATCTCAATCCTGAGTGGTCTCAGCTTGCTCAACCTCCTTCAACAGTTCTTGAACGATTCTGACCATGTGGTGCTCGTGCTCTGGATATCTCTGCCTGACGTATTCTCTATACATTTCTATCAAATTCTTCTTTTCCGTTGGAGCCTCTATTTTCTGATATTGCCACGCTGTTTCGAATTCCACTTTGACCACGTTTTCGTACCTGTCGAGTAGATGTTTCCTCACCTCGTTCGAAGGAAGACACTTGAACACAACCCGAGCATAACCAGAAAAGCTTTCGAGTTTAGATTCCAGCTCGTTCAGATTCGAAAGATCGTAATCATCGTATTCGAAGGACTTCAACGGCATGTGAGGCGTTCTTATAGACTTAACATTGGTTTTGTCCGATATCTCCACAAGCAGGGCTCCTTTGACATCCTTTTCCTCTCCAAAATCGAGAGCTATGGGTGAACCACAGTACCAAGCAACCGGGTTTTGAGAGAGTTGCGTTTGGTTGTGCACGTGTCCCA